>CAYPQR010000137.1:0-7309 GCA_964412865.1 uncultured Intrasporangiaceae bacterium | reverse complement strand
TGCCTCGACCACACCTTCGCGGGCAAGCGGGCCAGTTGCCTGCTCAACCCGCGCGCGGGGCGCGAGACGGAGCTCGTGCTGCGGCCCGTGCCACCTCACCGGACCGAGGAGGTGGCCGTGGTCGGTGCCGGCCCGGCCGGGCTCGCGGCCGCGGTCTCACTGGCGGAGCGCGGCCACCGGGTGACGGTCTTCGAGGCGCAGGACGACATCGGCGGCCAGTTCCGCCTCGCGATGCGCATACCCGGCAAGGAGGAGTTCGCCGAGGCCCTGCGCTATTACCGCCGGCGCATGGAGGTGCTCGGCGTGCGACTGCGCCTGGGCGTCCGCGCCGATGACACGCTGCTCGAGGGGTATGACCGGGTCGTCATCGCCACCGGCGTCACCCCGCGCATGCCCCGGATATCCGGCATCGACCATCCGTGCGTCGTGCCGTATGACGCGCTGTTGCGCGGCGAGGCACGGGCCGGCGAGACCGTGGCCGTGATCGGCGCCGGCGGGATCGGCTTCGACGTCAGCGAATTCCTCCTGCACGACTCGCACGAATCGCTGCAGCACTGGAATGACCGGTGGGGCGTCGTCGCCCCCGACGAGGCACCCGGCGGACTCGGGCAGAAACGCCAGGAGCCGCCACGACGCACCATCCATCTGTTGCAGCGCAAGACGACCCGTCTCGGCAAGGGGCTGGCCAAGACCACCGGGTGGGTTCATCGCCAGACGCTGCGCGATGCCGGCGTCGAAATGATCGGGGGCGTTTCCTACGAGCACATCGACGACGCGGGACTGCACATCACCGTGCGCGCCGACGACAGGGCCGAGCCGGTCGCCCGGACGCTCGCGGTCGACACCGTCGTGGTGTGTGCGGGCCAGGAGCCGGTGCGGGATCTCGCCCGCCCCGGCGACACGACACGGCACGTGATCGGCGGGGCCGACGTGGCCGCCGAACTCGACGCCGAACGGGCGATCCGTCAGGCGACGGAGCTCGCGGCCCGCCTGTAGGCCGGCCGGGCAGCGGCCCGGCGGCAGGTCGGGCCCGCCGGTCACCCGCGCGGGATGAAGGCCGCCTTCACGTCGTCCTCGGTGCGCGCATACGTGACGCCCGCACTCTTCAGTGCCCGGCCGATGTCGTCGAGCGCGATCCGCACCCGCTCCTGGGCGCGCTCCCATTCGCGGTGCAGCTCGGCATACTGCATCGACGCCTGCCCCTTCCAGGTGCCCTGCAGGCTCTCCAATTTGCCACGCATCACCCCCATGAGGTCCTCGATCTGCTGCGAGATGGATTCGACGTCTCCGCCGTGCCTCTGCAGGTCGAGGCTGTCGACGGCGTAGGCGCTGTGCGGCCCTGAACTCATGTGGTCCTCCTTCGTCGGCGTCGCCGGGTCGGCTGACGTTGTGCGAACGACGCTATGCGGGGCGGACCGCCGGTTCGTGAGGTTATCCACACGCCGGGCGCCGCCGTGCGAATCGGGGAGCCGAGTGCCGGGGATGTGGACGCCGCGCGGGCGTCACCAGTCGCGGTGCAGCTCCGGCGGCAGGTCGAGCGCTCCGACCAGCGTGAGCGTCGAGACGGCGCGCGTGAGGACGACATACAGGCGGCGCAGGCCGGTGCGCCGGTCGGGCTCCGCCTCGACGATCGTCGCCGGCTCGACGACAACGACGTGGTCGAACTCGAGCCCCTTGGCCACACTCGCCGGCACCAGCTGCACCTGGTGATCGCCCTCGTCGCCGCGGTCGGAGCGGAGGTCCGCGTGCGCGATCCCCGCCGCGTCGAGGGCGCCGGACAGCTCCGCGACGGCGTCGTCGGACGCGATGACGCCGATGGAACCGGTTTCCTCACTGCGTCGCGCGACGGCCCGGGCGACATTCGCGGCCAGTTGCGGCGCCTCGACGCGATGCAACTGGAGCCGGCCGGGGTTGTCCCGCACCGCGATCGGTGCCTTCAGGCCGGGGGCCATCGCGGGCAGCAGGACGGTGGCCAGGTCGAGCACCTTGGCCGGCACCCGGAAGCCGCGGTCGAGCACTTCCAGGTGGTGGTCCTCATGGCCGAGATGGCGCATGCACGCCGACCAGGAGTCGGTCGCCCACGGCGTCGTGCCCTGGGCGATGTCGCCGAGCACGGTCATCGACCCCGTCCCGCAGCGGCGCCCCACCGCGCGCAACTGCATCGGCGAGAGATCCTGAGCCTCGTCGAGGATGACGTGGCCGAGGCTCGGGGTGCGCTGCAGCTGGTCGCCGATCTCGTCGAGCAACGCCATGTCGGCGGCCGACCACCGTGCCGACCTCTTCGACGCGGGCGGCTTCGTCCAGCGCAGCCGCCCCTGCTCGTCCTCGTCGAGGATCCCGGATGCGGCGGCAGCCAGCGTCTGCCCGTCCGAGAGCAGCCGATACAGCACCTCGGCCGGGTCGAGCGCGGGCCAGACGGTCTTGCAGTAGGCCCTCACCGCAGCGGACCTGCTGACGGCGTCGTGCACCCTGTCGTCGGGGGAGTCGCCGGTGCTCTCCATCCGCACGAGCACGGCATGCGCCAGCCGCCGCGGCAGCATGGCTCGTGCGGCCTCGTATCGCACACCGCGCGTGCACAATTCATCGACGATCTCCTGCGCCTCGTATGCGGGGACTCGCCACTTGCGGCTGCCGCGCGGCACGATGAGCGGCTCCGTCACGGGACGAACGTGCGCCCACACGGCGTGATGCAGCACGTCGGCCATGCGCTCGTCACCCTTCAGGACGGCCACGGGCGTCGGTTCGGCGGCGCGGATCGCGCCGTGGGCCAGCAGCTCCGGCACGGTCGAATGGCGCACGCGCACCTCGCCGAGCGCCGGGAGCACGGCGCGGATGTGGTCGAGGAATGCCCGGTTGGGCCCGATCACGAGCACACCGGTGCGCTCCAGTTTGCGCCGGAACGAGTAGAGCAGCCACGCCGCTCGGTGCAGGCCGACGGCCGTCTTGCCGGTGCCCGGCGCTCCCTGGACACAGATCGTCGTCTCGACCCCGGCCCGCACGATCTCGTCCTGCTCGGGCTGGATCGTGGAGACGATGTCGCGCATGGGCCCGGTGCGGGGACGCTCGATCTCCGTCGCGAGGATCTCGCTTCGGTCTGCGAGATCGCTTGCCTGATCGAAGTATTCGTCCTCAATGGCGGTGAGCCTGCCGTCGTCGACTCCGAACCGGCGCCGCAGCGTCACCCCCATGGGTGCGCTGGGGGAGGCGCGATAGAACGCCGTCGACACCGGCGCCCTCCAGTCGATGACCACGGGAGCACCGGTGCCGTCGCTGATGTGCCGGCGACCGACATACCAGCGCTCGGCCGCACCCTCCGCCTCGGTGTCGAGCCGCCCGAAGAACAGCGTGGTGTGTGGATCGTCCTGCAGTGACGCGACGCGCCGCGCGAGCACGTCGTCGAGCACGCCCGCCGACTCGACGCTGCTCGCGGCGTAGGCGTCGAGCGACTCCGCGTGCTCCCGCATACGAGCCAGCTCGGCGCGGGCGCGGTCGAGATAGGCCTGTTCGTAGGCAAGTTCGTGGTCATCGGGCAAGGTGGGCATGAGGGAAGGGCGCCTCTCGCGGCCGGTCGACTGGGGAACGGGTAACATTACCCGCCCCCAGGAGGCCTGCGAGAGGCGCCCACATGATCCAGCCCGTCACAACCGGATCAACCCCGTCAGGACCGCCAGGCGCGGAGGAAGGGAGTTGTACCTGGGGTCCCGGCCACGGTCAGTTGCCGGAGGTATCTGCCCCGAGCGTGACCGTGACGTTCTTTTGCTGCCCGTCGCGCACGACGGTCAGCTTGATCTTTTCTCCGACGGTCTTGGCCCGCACGTAGCCGACGAGCGAGTCGGCCGAGACGACCGGCTGGCCGTCGATCGCCGTGATCACGTCACCCGACTTCAGACCCGCCTTCTCGGCAGGGCTGCCGGGATTGACCTTCACGACCTTGGCCGCGACCTCTGTGGAATCTCCTTCCTTCACCGATGCGGTGCGCACCGACACGCCCACCTGGGCATGCACGGCGCTACCGTTGTCGATCAACTGCTTGGTGATGTTCTTGACCACCGACACCGGAATAGCAAACCCGATCCCGATGTTGCCCGACTGGGAATTGGCTGAAGATTGCCCGACAGTGGCGATCGAGCTGTTGATGCCGATCAGCTTGCCGCTGCCCGTCACCAGCGCACCGCCCGAGTTGCCGGGGTTGATCGCTGCGCTCGTCTGGATCGCGTTGGTGGTCACGTCGATCTGGGAACTCTGCTGCCCGGGGATGTCGAACGGCGAATTTCCGTCGTCGCCACCCGAACCGCTGTCCGCCTGCGTCGTGACGGGCCGGTTCAGCGCGCTCACGATACCCGTGGTCACCGTGCTCGACAGGCCGAGCGGGTTGCCGATCGCCATCACCGGCTGGCCGACCAGCAGCTTGTGGTCGTTGCCGAGCTTGATCGGCTTGAGGTTCGACGGTGGGTTCTTCAGGCGGACCACGGCCAGGTCCGTGCTCGGGTCGGTGCCGACCACGGTGGCCTCATACATCTGATGGTCGCTCAGCGTGACCCTGACCGTGCCGCCCTTGCCGACGAGGGAGATGACGTGGTTGTTGGTCACGATGTTGCCGTCGGTGTCGAGGATGACGCCCGACCCCTGGTCGCCCTGCTGCCCCTTGATGACCGTGATCGAGACGACGCTCGGCTTGACCTTGGCCGCCGTCGCCGCCCAATTGACCTGGCCCGCGTTGCCGAAGTCGGCCGGGTCGGTCTTGACGACGGTGGTCGACGTGCCCGAGGGGCTGGCCGTGTCGTTCGAGCCCTGCGTCAGCGCGTAGGTGCCGCCGGACGCGAGCACCGCCGCGAGCACCGCGGCCAGCGGCACCGCGACCCACGGTGCGCGCCGGGACCTGCGGCGCGGTGGTGCGGGCGTGCTGGTGGTGCCGTATGCGGCGTAGGGCGGCTGCGGTCCGCCCGGCTGCGGGGCGCCCGCCGGCCCGTGCTGCTGGGGGCCCGGCTGGTGCCAGCCGCCATACATCGGTGCCTGCTGGGGGCCGCCCGCCTGCGGATGCCCGGCCGAGGGCTGCTGGGGGCCGCCCATCGGCCGCTGCGGACCCGGACCCTGAGGCTGCTGACCCTCGGGCCCCGGGCCCTGAGGCTGCCGGCCCGGCGACGGAGGTTGTGGTGAGCCTTCCGGCCGCCCACCGCCCGGGGACGGGATCGGGGCCGTGTGGTCGGGCCCGTTCACGGGACCCGTGCTGTCGTCTCCGCGCCCGGTGCCCCCGTCAGAGTGTCCCTGCTGTTGCGGGTCGTCGTGAGACATGTCTGCTCCTTGATGGTGTGACTGGATCCCTCCGCGGATCCGATATGACTAGTCAACGGCACCTGGCTGATCATCGGCCTTGGTGAGTCTGTGGGGCTGCTGTGCGATCGTAACGTCGCGGGTCGGCAGCGTCAGGACGAACGTCGCCCCGCCTCCCGGCGTGTCCTCCAGGTCGACGTCGCCGTGGTGCGCCTCGACGATGGCCGTCACGATGGACAGGCCGAGACCGCTGCCGCCCTGGGCGCTGTTGCGCGAGGCGTCGGCCCGATAGAAGCGCTCGAAAATGCGCTGCCGCAACTCCTTCGGTATGCCGGGGCCGTGGTCTCGCACGCGCAGTTGCGCCGTGCCGTCCCTGGTGCCCACGATCAGCTCGATCGGGCTGTGCGCCGGGGTGTAGCGGATCGCGTTGGCCATCAGATTGGTGATCACCTGCCGCAGCGCCGCCTCGTCGCCCATGACCGGCGTCGGACTCACCCTGCCGTCCAGGCCGACCAGCCGGATGGGCCTGGAGTGATCGAGTGCCGTCGCGTCCTGCACGGCATCGGCGGCGAGCACCGTGAGGTCGACCTCCGTGAAGGGTGCCGAGTCCTTCTCCTTAGAGTCCAGCTGGTGGTGCTCGAGCCGGGTCAACAGCAAGAGATCGTCGACCATGACTGCCATGCGGGTGGATTCGTCCTCGATGCGTCGCATCGCCGAGGCGATGTCCTCGGGGCGTGACACGGCGCCCTGGCGATACAGCTCGGCATACCCCCGCACGGTCGCGAGCGGGGTGCGCAACTCGTGCGAGGCGTCGGAGACGAAGCGGCGCATGCGCTGCTCGGACGCCCGCCGCACCTCGAACGAGTCCTCGATGCGCGACAGCATGGAGTTGAGCGACTGCGACAGGCTGCCGACCTCGTCGCGCGAACTGCGCACCGGGATGCGCCGGGTCAGGTCGCCGGCGGCGATGGTGCGCGCGGTGTTCTGGATCTCGTGCAGCGGCCGCATGGCTCGCCGCACGAGGAACCAGCCGAGCACCGCCACCGCGACCAGCAGCAGACCCTCGGCGGCACCGATCACCAGGATGAGCCGCTCGACGATGTCGTCCACCCGGTGAAGGGACACGGCCACGGCATACGTGCCGTCGGAATCGGGGATGCGCCCCGCCACGACGCGCCACTGGGCGCCGTCGCCGACCGAGCCGACGGTGAACGGCTTGCCCGAGCGCACCTCGGGCGAGTTCGGTCGCAGGTCGGGCCAGTCGGGCGCGTGCTTGGTGTGCGACAGGAAGTCCTGGGTCGTGCCGTCGTGATGGCGCAGGCGCACGACATACGTGCCGGTCGGGACGTATGCGGGGGCGGCCGGATGACGGCTCGGGTTCTGCTGGTGCACGACCGACGCCACCAATTCGGTCTTGGCGGCCATCAGTTCGGCGTCCTGCTGCTGCAGGAGGAACGAGCGCAGCTGGTAGGTCGCGACAACGCCCGTGATCAGCATGGCGGCCGTCATCAGTGCGACGAGCAGCGCCGTCAGCCGCAGCCGCAGCGGCGTCGCGTGCAGCTCACGGCCGATCCGGTGCAGAGTGCGCGCGGCCGCTGATCTCACTCCCGGGGGGCGCGCAGGACATACCCCACGCCACGCTTGGTGTGGATGAGCGGCGGCAGTTCGTCGACGTCGATCTTGCGGCGCAGATAGGAGATGTAGCTCTCGACGATGCCGGGCTCTCCGCGGAAGTCGTAATCCCAGACGTGGTCGAGGATCTGTGTCTTCGACAGCACCCGACCCTGGTTGAGCATGAGATAGCGCAGCAGCTTGAACTCGGTGGGGGACACCTCGATGACCCGGTCGGCGCGGCGCACCTCGTGGGAGTCCTCGTCCAGCACCAGGTCGGCGACCGCGATGGACGAGTCGGGCTCATCGTCGCGCTTGGTGCGGCGAAGGACGGCGCGGATCCGGGCGACGACCTCCTCGAGGCTGAACGGTTTGGTGACGTAGTCGTCGCCACCGACGGTCAACCCCTTGACCTTGTCGTCGACGG
>CAYPQR010000136.1:0-7319 GCA_964412865.1 uncultured Intrasporangiaceae bacterium | reverse complement strand
GGCTCGCTCAGATCGGCTGGGGAGGTGTCACCCGGGAGCGCCGATGAGCGCACCGCCCGCCTGTCCAACCCAGCCGAAGGCCCCGACATGACCCGGTCATGTCGGGGCCCTTTTTGGTGCACCCCACGAAGTTCTCCGCTCGTCCCGAGGAGACGGGCGACTCAGGCAGCCGAGCGCACCGGACGACCGCCGACCCACTCATACGGCCGGACCTGCGTCAGCGCCGGAGAGTATGCGTGGATGGTCAGGCCGAACCCGTCACCCGCATTGACGAGCCGGTGCACGTGACCGGCCTCGAAGGCGCGCTCCTGTTGCGGGAGGTATTCGCGCTCGTGGGTGGCACCGCCCTCCCACCACTGCTCGCGGAAGATGCCCTCGAGCACGACGAACGCGCCGCCGATGTCGCCGTGGTCGTGCCACCCGGTCGTCTCGCCGGCGGGCCAGGTGGACAGCCATACCTCCAGGTGTGGCGTCGACACCAATTCGCGGCGTGTGCGCTCGGTGATCGACGTGTCGATCAGCCGGGTGAGGTCGGGGTCGCCGGCGAACAGCTGAGCCATGCGGATCAGCTGGTCGCGGGTGAAGTTCCGGATACCCAGGGAAGGGGTGCTCATGGTGTCTCCGATGAAAGAAAAGTGAACGTGGTCTCGAAACGGGTGCAGCAGGTGCGATGCGCTCAGACGAGACAGCAATGCCACATCGGCGTGCACGCGATCGCGCGCATTCGCGGATAGGTGGCGTTCGAAGACATGTCAGTAGTGGAACACGAGCAGAGGTCGGCTTCAATCCATTTTGCGGTGATTTTGCCATGTGGACAGCAGCGAGGGGTGCCCTGCGGGAATCTTCCCGGCCAGAAAACGTTGTGCGGGGTGAACCCGATCCAAGGAGCAGACCTCGTGGCCACACAGACCCTGACCACCGACAACTTCACCACGACCGTCAAGGACAACGACATCGTCCTGGTCGATTTCTGGGCCGACTGGTGTGGTCCGTGCAAGCAGTTCTCCCCGGTCTTCGACAAGGCCTCCGAGCAGCACGACGACATCATCTTCGGCAAGGTCGACACCGACGCCGAGCCACAGCTCGGTCAGGCACTCAACATCAGTTCGATCCCGACCGTGATGGCCTTCCGCGAGGGCGTCATGGTCTTCGCGCAGGCGGGCGCGATGCCCGAGCCGATGCTCACCGACCTGATCAAGCAGGTGCGCGAACTGCCGATGGAGGAGATCCACCAGAAGATCGCCGAAGAGGGGCAGTCGCAAAACTGACGTCGTAGCCGCAGGCACTTCCCGCTCGAGCCGGTGCACCGCGCGCCGGTCTCGACGGGACGTTCTCGCGCGTGTCAGTCGGGCCCGCCGGGGTTGCAGCGGGCCTGCGCCATCTGCCGCTCGCTGACGACCGGCCGCCACGGCTCGATGTTCCACGACGGCTTGTCCGGCTCGACGAGACGGGCATAGGTCCAGTGGCATTCGAACTGCGCCTTCATGCCCGGTGTGCCGGCGTCGGGCATCAGCTTCAGCACCTCTCGCCAGGCGACCGCGCCGGCGTCCCCACCGTTCACCCGGCGACCCGCCGCGGTGGGCACGATGTGCAGGCTGCGCCCGTGCGCTGCCTGCACCCAGGTCGCGCTCCGGATGTATGGCGGGGGCCTGTCGGCGGCGTCCGACGTGTCCGGGCTCGCGAAATGCGGTGAGCGGCCGGATGGCGACGGCGAGGTGTGTCTCGTGGTCGTATGCGGCGCGGCCTCCGACGGCCGTGAGGCCCCGCCGGCGCATCCCGCCGGCGCGAGCACCAGCGTGATCGTCGCGAGGGCGATGAGCCGCCGAGGCACGATCGCCTCAGGCGGTGGTGAACGAATCGAAGGTGAGCCGGCGGAGCACCCGCAGCGATCCGTGCACGGACACCTGGGCGAAGCCACCTGTGGACGTTGCAGATTCGACGACGTGCCAGGGCGCCTGGCCCCCGTCGGCGGGATCCGGGAATACGTCGTGGACGATGAGCAGCCCGCCCGGAGTCAGGTGCCGCGCGAACTGTCTGTAGTCGTGCAGAGCAACCGGCTCGGTGTGGTTGCCGTCGAGGAAGAGCAACTCGATCGGGGTGTTCCACCACCGGGCGACGACCTCGGTGTGGCCGACGATGGCCGAGCAGACGTCCGACATCTCGTCGAGCAGGGGCCGGAAGTGCGGGAACGTGTCGAGGCGGCCCGTGCGCGGATCGACGAGCGACTCGTCGTGATACTCCCAGCCGGGCTGGTTCTCCTCGGACCCGTGATGATGGTCGATGGTCACCAGTTGGGAGCCGGACTGCCTGGCGGCGTCAGCCAGGATGAGCGTCGACTTGCCGCAGTAGGTGCCGATTTCGAGCCAGGTGCCGGAGGCGGCGCTCAGCGCCGCGTCGTGCAGCGCGTTGCCCTCGTCGACCGGCATGAACCCGGTCACCTCCGCCACCTGCGCGGCCACCTGCTTCGAAAGTGTCATCAGCTCGCTGTCTCGTCGAACGTATCGGGGAATTCATCGTCGCACGATCCGGCATCGACGAAGAGATCCGATCCACCAGTTGAACCCGCCAACGCGTCGGCGGCGAGCAGCACCGCCGCCGCCGACCAGCTGGTGAGCTCGTGGGGCCACACGACGCCGTCGGAGACGTTGCGGCCCGTCCAGTAGCCCCCGGACTCCTCATCACGCAGGTGCGCCATGTCCGCGAGCAGCGCCATCGCGGCATCGGTGCGGCCGGCCGCATGCAATGCGGCTGCCAGCTCGGCCGATTCGCCCGCCGTCACCCAGGGCTGGTCATCCACACATCGCGCTCCCAGACCGTCGACCACAAACACCTCCCATGCCGCATCCAACCGCCGCGCGGCCCGCGCATCGCGCAACGAGCCGGTGAGCACCGGGTAATACCAGTCCATCGAGAAACGCGACCGGTCGGCGAAGACCAGGTCGTATGCCGCCGGGTCACGCAGCGTGCGCACCAGCTTGTCGCGTGCCCACCGCCACCGCGGGCGGTCGTGGCCCAGGACGGCCGCGACCAGCAGGCCGCATTCGAGAGACTGCACGGTGCTTGCGTTTCCGGTCAACAGCGCGATGGGTTCAGGGCGTCCGTCGCCGGCTACTGCCCACGACAAGGCGCCGTCCGGACGCTGGGCCCGGATGACGAAGTTGAGCGCTCGCTCGAGCGCGGGCCACATGCGCGCGAGCACCGCGGTGCGGCCGGTCACCTGGTGGAAGTGCCAGAGACCGACCGCGAGATAGGCACATTGGTTGGTGTCGGAATGCGGATCGACGATTTCGCCGCCGCGCATCAGCATCGGCCACGACCCGTCGGGCCGCTGGTTGGCCGCTGACCACTCGAAGGCACGCTCGGCCTGCTCATATCGTCCGGAGACCGTGAGGCCCATGGCGGCCTCGATGTGGTCCCAGTGATCGAACTGACCGCCCGCACACCAGGGTATGGCGCCGTCCGCCTCCTGCTGAGCGGCGATGAAGCCGCCTGTGCGGTGAACCTGCTCTGCCGTGAGAATGCCTGGTAGCGCGAGACGTTCGGCCATAGGGATCACTTGCGCAGGTAGACGACGAGGCTCTTGCCGAGCACCGGGTTGAGCGCGGTCTCGGTGAAGCGGGTGATGAACGGCGCTTTCATCATGTCCCACACCAGCATTCGGTGGTATGCGCGCGTGGGCGCCGTGTCGTTGTCGGGGCCGACAGCGCATTTGAGCCACCAATACGGCGAGTGCAGCGCATGCGCGTGGTGCTGCCCGATCACCTGCAGGCCCGCCCGCCGGAGTCGCTCGATGAGCTGGGTGCCCTGATAGATGCGCACGTGGCCGCCTTCGACCTGGTGGTAGGCGTCGGACAGTTTCCAGCAGATCTGTTCGGGCCACCAGCGCGGCACGGTGACGGCGACCAGCCCGCCGGGCCTGGTCACCCTGGCGATCTCGGCGATGGCCCGTTCGTCGTCGGGGACGTGTTCGAGGATCTCGGAGGCGATGACCCGGTCGAACGACCCCGTCTCGAAGGGCATGTCGAGCACGTC
Source organism: uncultured Intrasporangiaceae bacterium (assembly GCA_964412865.1). Classification (GTDB taxonomy): domain Bacteria; phylum Actinomycetota; class Actinomycetes; order Actinomycetales; family Dermatophilaceae; genus Leekyejoonella. The sequence goes on along the minus strand of CAYPQR010000136.1, from coordinate 3,287 downwards.
GCCGTGCTGGACACCCGCGGTGGCACCTGAAGGGGCCTCACCCTCCAGTTCCATGGCGGCGAACATCGACTTGACGTCGGCGAGGTCCGACTCGTTCTGGTCGAATGCGGTGACATGCGCGCCTTTTCGATAGGCGGCGAACGCGTGGCGCCCTTGACCGCACCCGACGTCGAGCACGGTCATGCCGGGCTCGATCGTGAAAGTGTCGAAGTCGACGGTGATCATGTCGTGAACTCCTCGTGTCGCCGCCGTGCCGTCACGCGGTCCGACGGTCGGTGGATGCCGCGGTCTGCGATGACCTCGGCATAGGTCTGCGCTGTCGCCTCGGCGACGGAGCGCCAGCTGTAGGTCTGCACGGCGCGCCGTCGGCCGGCTTCCGACATCGATGCCCGACGCGCCGGCGATGCGAGCAGCCGTCCGATCGCGTCGGCGAGTGCGGCGGGATCGCCCGGTTCCACAAGGGCACCCGCGCCGTCGGCCAGCAGCTCGGGCAACGCACCCACGTCGGACGCGACGACCGGCGTGCCGCAGGCCATCGCTTCGATGGCCGGTAGTGAAAATCCTTCGTAAAGAGAGGGGACCACGTGCACCTGCGCGGTCGCGAGAAGCAGGGCGAGCTCCTCGTCGGTCAGTCCCGTGCGGAAGTGCACCCGGTCGAGCAGGCCCGCCTCCGCGAGCATCTTGCTGGTCCGGTCGGTCGGTGAGCCGACGACGATGAGCTCGCTCCACGACTGCGGTCCCAGCCGCGAAAGAGCTCGCACGAGCACGGGCAGGCCCTTGAGGGGCACGTCTGCGCTGGCGATTGCGACGAGCCGGCCCGGTGCCCGTTCGACGAGCTCACGGGGCCGGAAGCGGTCGACGTCGACGCCGACAGGCACGATCCGCAGGCGGTTTCGAGGCACATCGAAGTCGTCGGCGATGTCGTGCGCAGAGCGCTCCGACACGGTCAGCAGGTGTGTGCTGCGCCGCGCGACGCGACGTTGCATTGCCACGAAGCCGTACCACCGGCGCTTTGTGACCCGCTGCCATCCTCGGGCCCCCGCGAGTTCCAGTTCGCGGTCGCGGGTGATCGGGTGGTGGATCGTGGTGAGCAGCGGCATACCGCGTCGCTCCAGGTCGAGTATGCCGGGGGCGAGCGTCTGGTTGTCGTGCAGGATGTCGAACTCCCCCAGGCGATCCCGCAGTTCGCGAGCCAACCGCATACCGAAGGTGCGCGGCTCGGGGAATCCTGCGGTGCACATCGTCGCGTATTCGAGCACATCGGTGGGCGAACGGAACTCGCGAAGTGCCGGGCGGCGGAACGGATCCTCGGGGCGGTAGAGGTCAAGGCTCGGCACCTCGGTGAGCAGCACACCCGGGTCGAGGTCCGGGTATGGCGGGCCGCTGAACACCTCCACGTGGTGCCCCAGGGCGACCAGCTCACGTGACAGGTTGCGGATGTAGACACCCTGGCCGCCGGAATGCGGTTTGGATCGATAGGACGACAGCGCGATGCGCAGCGGCCTCTCGCCCGGCGGCGCCCCCGTCACGCGCTCGCCTCTGCTTCGCGGCGCTCCCGCATCGCAGCGCCCGGAGGCACAAAGGTCATGTCCTTGTTCAGGTCTGCGGTCTTGGTGTCGTGCCGGTCGAGCACGTAGTTCTGCCGCAGGAACCACGGGCGCCGGTCACCCTGCTTGGGGAAGTCGGCGACCGATCGCTGGACGTATCCGGAGGTCAGATCGAGGGCCGGCCGTGGCGCCATCCGTCGGCGCACCGTGGGATGGCCGTAGGCATAACCCGATTCGCGGATGTAGTTGATGAGTTTGCAGAAATACCGTGTCGACAGATCGGATCGCAGGGTCCATGACGCGTTGGTGTAGCCGAGGCAGAGCGCGGCATTCGGCACGCCATCGAGCATGAGTCCGCGATAGATGTAGCGCTCGCCCAGGTCGACCTCCTCGCCGTCGACGGCGAGGACGGCACCGCCTGCGGCGAGCATGTTGAGACCCGTTGCGGTGACGATGATGTCGGCGGGCAGCACCTGCCCGGACGAGGTGCGCACACCGTCTGCGACGAACCGATCGATGGTGTCGGTGACGATCTCGACGTCACCGGAGCGGAGCGCGGCAAAGAGGTCACCCCCGGGCACGACGCACAGCCGCTGGTCCCAGGGCTTGTACGCCGGCGTGAAGTGCCGCTCCTCGATGCCGGTGCCGGCCAGCTGACTCATCACACCCTTGCGGATCAGTGCGCTGGCAGCCTTCGGGACGCGCTGACAGAACTGGAAGAACGCGAGCGACGTGAGCACGTTCTTCCAGCGGATGATGTCGTATGCGCGCTGCGGCCCGAGGCGGTCCTGCAGCCGGTGGGCGAGGTCGTCGCGGGCGGCAAGGCTGACGACGTGGGTCGGTGACCGCTGCAGCATGGTGACGTGGCCGCCGAGTCGCGCGAGCGCCGGCACGAGGGTCATCGCGGTCGCTCCCGAGCCGATGACGACGACCTTCCGACCCGACACGTCGAGGCTCTCCGGCCACTGCTGAGGGTGCACGATCTGCCCGGTGAAATCGTCGCGGCCCTCGAAGTGGGGCGTGTATCCCCGGTCGTAGTCGTAGTAGCCGGAGCACCAGTAGACGAAATCGGCGGTGACCGTGCGCGCACCCTGCGGCGTCTGCAACTCGAGACTCCACCGCGCGTCGTCGCTGGACCAGTCGGCTCGGACGAGCTTGGTGTTGTAGACGATTCGCTCGTCGATGCCGAATTTGTGCGCAGTGTCCTTCAGGTAGGCGAGGATGTCGGGGCCGTCGGCGATCGACTTCTCGCCGGTCCACGGCTCGAACGGGAAGCCGAGCGTATACATGTCGGAGTCGGAGCGGATGCCGGGATAGCGGAACAGATCCCACGTGCCGCCCATGGCGCCGCGAGCCTCGATGATCGCGTAGTCCTCGCCGGGGCAGGTCGTCTGCAGCCGATAGCCCGCGTTGATGCCCGACAGGCCGGCGCCGACCACCAGGACGTCATAGTGGTCCTTCAGCTGCGCCATACGCCGATCCTTTCACCCGTCGCTCGCCAACCTAAGTTACCGGCTGGTTCCGCGGGGTATTGTCGCAGCCCGAACTGGGAACGCGCAGCGCAATCTCCCGGCCGACGTCGCATTTCCCGGTCCTTCTCGCGCTCTTGGGGCGAGAAGGTGCGATTTCGGCGAGGTCTATGACCAGGAATCGCGATCTCGAGGCGGGTCGCCGTCCCCTTCGGCGAGGTTGGCCTCCAGCGCGGCCAGCGCCCGGAGGATGTCGGCGCGCCGGCGGTCG
>CAYPQR010000135.1:0-7427 GCA_964412865.1 uncultured Intrasporangiaceae bacterium | reverse complement strand
CGGGATCGTCCGCCCGCGAGGCACCGCGAGGCGGGCGCAGCGGCCTACAGTGTGCGGGTGAGCGTGCTCTATCGACACCCGCGGATCTGGACGGGTGACCCCGCCGCCCCTTGGGCGAGCGGACTTCTGATCGACGGCGAGACGATCGTCGCCGCCGGCGCGGCGAAGGAACTGGCCGCACATGCCGTGGCCGACGAGATCGTCGACCTGCCGGGCGCGATCGTGATCCCCGGGCTGCACGACTCCCACATCCACACCGCGTCGCTCGCGCGCGACCTCGCCGGTCTCGACCTGCGCGCGGCGCTCTCCCTCACCGAGGTGCTGTCGCTGGTCCACGGCCGCGCCGCCACCCTGCCGCCGGAGGCCTGGCTGTTCGGCAGCGGATGGAACGCCAACTCCTGGGTCGACTCCGAGCCACCCGACCGGCGCGCACTCGACTCCGTCACGGGCGACCGCAGGACCGCCTTGTTCAGCCTCGACGGCCACACCATGTGGGCCAATTCGGTCGCGTTGCGCGCGGCCGGCATCACGCGCGACACCCCCGATCCGGCAGGTGGCCGGATCGAACGCGACGAGACGGGCGAGCCGACCGGCATTCTGCGTGAGCACGCTGCCCAGCCGCTCATCGACCTGCAGTGCGGGGAGGCCGGGGGTGCGCTCGAGCCGCTGCTGCTGCGTTGCCAGCAGGTGTTGCTGTCGGTGGGGCTGACCAGCATCACCGACATCGACGGCGACGACGCGCGGGCGGCCTACCGGTCGATCCGCGACGACGGCCGTCTGGCGCTGCGCGTGACGAAGTCGATCCCGCTCACCTCGCTCGACGAGGCGATCGCACAGGGCTGGGTGACCGGGCAGGGCGACGACTGGATGCGCGTCGGCCCGTTGAAGCTCTTCGGCGACGGAGCGCTCGGATCACACACCAGCCACATGTCGCGCGACTTCGCCGGCGACCCCGGCAACCGAGGCATCCCGCGGCTCGACACGGAGGAGATCGCCGGCCTGACCCGTCGCGCGTTGCGGGCCGGGATCGCGGTCGCGACCCACGCGATCGGCGACCAGGCCAACGCATCGGTGCTCGACGCCTACGAGAAGGTGCTCGCCGAGATCCCGACCGGCCTGCGCCTGCGGGTCGAGCACGCGCAGCACGTGCAGCCGTGCGACGTCTCGCGCTTCGCGCGACTGGGTGTGGTCCCGTCGATGCAGCCCGCCCACTGCACCAGCGACATCGACCTGGTCGGCGAGTTGCTCGGCGGGCACGACCTCGTCTCATACGGGTGGCGCTCGATGCTCGACTCCGGAGCGACGCTCGCCTTCGGCTCCGACGCACCCTTCGGCCCGGACTCGCCCGTCAAAGAACCGAGCCCGATGTTCGCGCTGTATGCCGCGGTCACCCGCACCCGGCCCGACGGCAGCCCCGACGGGGGCTGGCAGCCGGAGCAGCGCCTCACCATGACCGAGGCGCTGCGCGCTCACACGGCGGGATCGGCATACGCCAACGGCGAGGAGCAGCGCAAGGGTGTGCTGTCGGCAGGCAGGCTCGCCGACTTCGTCGCGCTCGACACCGACATCCTCGATCGTCAGGTCATCGAGCACGAGACCGAGCGCATCCATCATGCGCGGGCCCTGATGACGGTCGTCGGCGGGCGGGTGCGCTGGCGCGCAGACTGACCGTCCATTGAGTTACCCGGCCGGGCTGCGTATCGTCCATTCATGGATGAGATGTCGTTCACCCCTGACCCCGGCCAGTTCGCCTACACGTTCGGGGGTGCGGCGCCAGTGGCGACGATCCGGCCGGGCACGGCGATGCGACTCTGGTCCGAGGACGCGTTCAACCATGCGATCACGTCGACGGACGATCTGCCCAGCCGGCAACTCGACTCGCGATTTCTGAATCCGCAGACCGGCCCGTTCTATGTGGAGGGCGCCGAACCCGGCGACACGCTCGCGATCCACATCGTCGATCTGAGCCCGGCACGAACCTGGGGTGCGTCGGCGTCGATCCCCTTCTTCGGCGGGCTGACGGCGACGGACCGCACGGCCCTGTTGCACGAGCCACTGCCGGAGGCGGTGTGGATCTATGAGATCGACAGCGCCGCGGGCACCGTCGGATTCCAGTCGCGTTCGGGCGAGTTGGAACTCGCCCTGCCGATGGCGCCGATGCTCGGAACGGTCGGTGTCGCGCCCGCGGGCGGAGAGGTGCACTCCTCCCTGACACCGGAGCGGTTCGGCGGCAACATGGACACGCCGGAGATGCGGGCGGGTACGACCGCCTATTTCGGTGTCAACGTCGAAGGGGCACTGTTCTCCATCGGTGACGGTCACTACCGGCAGGGTGAGGGCGAGGCCTGCGGAACCGCGGTCGAGGGGGCCATGAATTCGACGATCGTGGTCGAACTGATCAAGGGCGGCGCACCGACCTGGCCGCGGCTGGAGACCGACGACTTCTGGATGGTGGTCGGGTCCTCCCGGCCGATGGAGGACTCGTGGCGGATCGCCCAGGTGGAGATGATCCGGTGGCTGGGCGACCTGTTCGGCCTGCCGCCGATGGACGGATACCAGCTGCTGACCCAGATCGCGCAGACACCCGTCGCCAACGTCGTCGACACCAACTACAGCATCGTGACGAAGGTGCCCAAGTCGCTGCTGCCCGCACGCACCGCATTCGGCGGTATGCACGCGCGCCTTCGCGACGCGGCGCGACAGCTCGTCTGAACAGACACCGGATGACGCGTCGCACAGCGTGATTCGAGATGCGATGGGCGTCAGGATGAAAGGAACCAGGCATGGATCTGCAGATCGACGGGAAGACGGCGCTCGTCACGGGCGGCACCCGCGGCATCGGCCGGGCGATCGTCGAGACCTTCGCCGCCGAGGGCGCCGACGTGGCGTTCTGCGCGCGCGATCGGGATGAGGTCGCCGCCGCCGAGCGCGACGTGCACGGCTCGGGGCGAGTCGCCGGCACGGTCGTGGACGTGCGAGACCGGGACGGCATCACGAAATGGGTCGACGACACGGCGGACGCGTTCGGCGGCCTCGACATGGTCGTCAGCTCCGTGAGCGCACTGGCGATCCCGGACACCGAGGACAACTGGACGGAGTCCTTCGAGGTCGACCTGATGGGCACGGTGCACCTGGTGAAGGCGTCGTTGCCGCATCTGGAGAAGAGCTCGGCGCCGTCGATCGTCGCCCTGTCCAGCGTGTCCGGCCGGGAGGTCGATTTCGCGTCCGGGCCATACGGCACCGTCAAGACGGCGATCAGCGCATACATGGCGGGTCTTGCGTATCAGCTTGCGGGGCAAGGGATCCGGGCAAACACGGTGTCGCCCGGCAACACCTACCACGAGGGTGGCGTGTGGCCGGCGATCGAGAGGGACGACCCCGAGCTCTTCTCGATGGCGATGGGGCTGAACCCCACCGGCCGGATGGGGACGCCGCAGGAGGTGGCGGCGGGCGTCGTCTTCCTCTCGAGCCCGCTCTCGAGCCGCACGACCGGCGCCAACCTGCTGATCGACGGAGCCCTGACTCGCGGGATCCAGCTCTGATCGTCAGTCGATCGTCGCCGAGAGCGTGACCTTCTCGTCGATGTCGGGGAAGTGGCAGGCGACGGGGTGGCCCTGGCCGCGGTCGATCAGCTCCGGCACCTCCTCGGCGCAGATCGGCTGGGCCTTCCAGCAGCGCGTGCGGAACGGGCAGCCCGAGGGCGGATTGACCGGGCTGGGCACGTCACCGGACAACACGATGCGCTTGCGCACATCCCGGACGGTCGGGTCGGGGATCGGTGCGGCCGACAACAGGGCCTGCGTATAGGGGTGGCTGGGAGCGTGATACACGTCGTCCCGCGTTCCCGACTCGACGATCCGGCCGAGATACATGACCGCGACGCGGTCGGAGATGTGCCGCACCACGGTCAGGTCGTGCGCGATGAAGATGTAGGCGATCTGCAGGTCGTTCTGGATCCGCTTGAGCAGGTTGACCACCTGGGCCTGGATGGAAACGTCCAGGGCGGAGACGGGTTCGTCGAGCACCAGGAGGTCCGGGTCGAGTGCCAGGGCGCGGGCGATGCCGATGCGCTGACGCTGACCGCCGGAGAACTCGTGCGGATAGCGCCTGGCGTATTCGGGGCTGAGCCCGACCGTGTCCATGAGCTCACTGATCCGCGCCGTCGACTTGCGCCGGTTGTAGACGCCGTGCACGCGCAGCGGTTCGGCGATGATGTCGTGGACGGTCATCCTGGGGTCGAGCGAGGCGAACGGGTTCTGGAAGACGATCTGCATGTTGCGCCGCAGCGGGCGCATCTGGCTCGCGGACAATGTGGTGATGTCTCGGCCCTTGAACTCCAGGCTGCCACTCGTCGGATCGAGGAGCCGGATGAGGGTGCGGCCGAGTGTCGTCTTGCCGCAACCGGATTCGCCGACGACTCCGAGTGTTTCACCCTTGCGCAACTGCAGATTGACGCCGTCCACGGCGTGCACGGCCCCGGTCTGCCTGCGCGTCAGGCCGCTCGTGACGGGGAAATGCTTCATCAGGTCGGTGGCCTCGAGGATGATCCCGTCGTCCGGCTGCTCCTCGGCCTGCTCCGTGGTGATGGTCACTGGATCTCCTCCGCCGCCGTCAGCAGGTTGTGCACGGTCGCGTCGTCCAACTCGTCGGAGAAGTGGCACGCGGCCTGGTGGGCGGATGCTGTGCCGACCGGGGCCAGTTCGGGCCGCTGCGTGCGGCAGATGTCGCGGCCGCGGCTGTGCAGGCAGCGGGGGTGGAACGGGCAGCCGGACGGCACACGCGCCAGATCCGGAGGGCTGCCGGGGATGGGCCGCAGCCACTGCTGATCGCCGCTCGTCTGTGGGAGGCTGCCCAACAGGCCGAGGGTGTACGGGTGTCGCGGCTCGGCGAAGATCGTCTCGACGTCGCCGGTCTCGACGATGTGCCCGGCATACATGACCACGACGCGGTCGGCCATCTCGGCGATGAGCCCCAGATCGTGGGTGATCAGGACGAGCCCGGCCTGCGACTCCGCCTTCGCGGCCCGCAGGATGTCCATCACCTGTGCCTGGATCGTGACGTCGAGGGCCGTCGTCGGCTCGTCCGCGATCAGAAGGGACGGGTTGTTGGCCATCCCCATGGCGATCATGGCCCGCTGCCGCATCCCGCCCGAGAACTCGTGCGGGAACTGGCCGTATTGCCTCTCCGGCTGCGGCAGGCCGACCGAGTCGAGCAGTTCGATCGCACGGCCGCGCTGCTCGCCTCGGCCCGCCGATCCGTGTGCCCGGATCGCTTCGCGCAGTTGGCTTCCCACCCGAATGACGGGGTCGAGGCAGGTCATCGGATCCTGGGGGATCAGCGCCACGTCCTTGCCCCGGATGCGACGCAACTCTCGCTGGGACGCACGCAGGATGTCTCGGCCCTGGAAGAGCACCTCACCAGAGGTGACGACACGGCTCGTGCGCGGAAGCAGGCGAAGGATCGAGAGCATCGTGACGCTCTTGCCGGAGCCCGATTCGCCGACGACCCCGACGGTCTCGCCCGGGTAGACGTCGAAACTGACGCCGTCGACCGCGCGCACGCTCTCGCTGCGGCTACGGAACGTCACCTTCAGGTCACGGATCGACAGAAGCGGATCGGCCATGGGGTCCACCTAATCGCGAAGGCTCGGGTCGAAGGCGTCACGCAGGCCGTCCCCGAGGAGGTTGAAGCTCAGCACCGCCAGGAAGATGGCGAGCCCCGGGAACGTCATCTGGTATGACGCGTGGAAGATGTAGGAGCGCGCCTCGCCCAGCATGGTGCCCCATTCGGGATCGGGCGGTTGCACTCCCAGACCGAGGAATCCGAGGCCCGCGGCCACCAGGATCGTCAGGCCGATGTTGAGCGTGGCGTAGACGATGATCGGTGTCAGCGAGTTGCGGAAGATGTGCCGCCGCAGGATCGCCATCGGCTTCTCGCCGAACGCGACCGCGGCCTCGACATAGACCTCCTCACGGATGGCGAGTGCCTGACCACGCGCCAGCCGCACGAACTGCGGGATCACACCGACGCCCGCCGCGATCGTGACGCTGCGCGCCCCGACACCGAAGACCGCCACCAGCACCAGCGCCAGCAGGAAGGGGTTGAACGACAGCATGATGTCGGTGATGCGCTGGATCACCGTGTCCACCACCCCGCCGAGATAACCGGAGATCAGGCCGAAGGGCACGCCGATGACCGTGGCGATCGACACGGCGATGAGGCCGATGAGCAGGGTGTAGCGGCCGCCGTACATGATGCGCGCCATGATGTCTCGACCCAGGTCGTCGGTGCCCAGCCAGTGACTCGACGACGGATGCTGGAATGCCGCGGCAAGATTCTGCTCGGTGGGGTCCTGGTCGGTGAGCAGCGGCGCGAAGATCGCGAGGAAGACGAAGAACAGCAGGATCACCAGCCCGGCGATCGCCGCCTTGTTCCGTGCGAAGGTGCGCAGGCGCTTGACGAAGGGTGAGCCGCCCGCGCGGGGCATCACGCCCTCGTCGTCCTTGGCCAGCGCCACCGGAGCCGTATCACTCATCAGTACAACCTCACCCGTGGGTCGACCACCGAATACAGAAGGTCAGTAATGATATTGACGATCACGAACATCGCCGCGAAGATGAGCACGATCCCCTGCACGGCCGGGAAGTCCCGTGCATTGATCGAGGTGACCAGCAGTTGCCCGATGCCCGGCCAGCTGAAGACGGTCTCGGTGAGCACCGCGCCACCCAGAAGGGTGCCGAACTGCAGGCCGATGACGGTGAGGATCGGGATGAACGCATTGCGCAGTGCGTGCCGCACGGCGACACGTTCGGCCACACCCTTCGCTCTGACGGTGCGCACGTAATCCTGGTCGAGGGTGTCGAGCATCGTCGAGCGAGTCATTCGTGACACGACCGCCATGGAGAACACGCCAAGGGTCACCGAGGGCAGGATCAGGCTCGACAGCGTGCTGGCACCGCTGACCGGGACCAGTTTCAGATTCACCGCGAAGACGACGATCAGCAGGATGCCGAGCCAGTAGACCGGCATCGACACGCCGGCCACACCGATCATCGAACTGACCGCGTCGGCCCACTTGCCCTTGTGGGTCGCGGCGAGGACGCCGAGGGCGATCCCGAAGACGACGCCGAAGATCGTTCCCAGGATGGCGAGTTCGAGTGTGAACGGCAGAGCCGTCCCGACCAGCGAGGTGACCGAACCACCCGTGCGCGCGGACGTCCCCATGTTGCCGTGGAGAAGACCGTCGATGTATCGCCAGAACTGCACGGCCACAGGCTGATCGAGACCCATCGTGTGGCGGATCTTCTCGACCTGCTCCGGTGTCGCCTGGAGGCCGGCGATCACCCGGGCGGGGTCACCCGGGAGCGCCTGGACCATGAGCACCACCACGGCGATCACTCCGACGAGCGTGATCAGTGCCGTCAGGA
>CAYPQR010000134.1:0-7436 GCA_964412865.1 uncultured Intrasporangiaceae bacterium | reverse complement strand
CCGCGAGATCCGCGGCACCTATCGAAAGGGAGGTCTCGAAATGAAGATGCTCAACCAACTGGCGGACCGCGTTCTCGGCGTGGTCGCCGGTTCCACGCCGGCGGGTGCATGCGTGCCCACCGTGGGCGACCGGTGCTACTGCGATTACAACGTGCCAGGGAACTATCCCCGCGAGATCGTGCAGAACTGCACTGGCAATTGCGTCTGGGAGGGCAACTACTGCTTCTAAGCGGCGAGCGGTCGGGCTGGCGACATGCGTTTCCAGCCCGACCCTGCTTGGGGAGGGGGACTGGCAATGACTGTGCTGACCGTGGCGGTCATAATAATCGGGCTGGCCGTCGTTGTTGAAGGATTGTTTATCTTGGGGCTGGTGCGCGCATATCGCGCGATTCGCACTTCCTCTGGAACTGCCGTGGGCGACCTGCACCCTGCCCCTGGCTACGTCCTCACGACTCGCGATGCGCCGGAAGAGGTCGCGCGTGTGCTCCCTGGATACTTGTCAGGCTGGAGCCTCGTCCTACTTGTCACGAGCCGATGCAAGGCATGCGACGGTGCACTTGCGGCACTGCGAGACCGATCCGCGCTTCCCCTGCCAACGCTCGTAGTATTCCAATGCGACGGATCGGTTTCGGGCCCTAAGGCTGAGGCCCTCGACGCGCTTGCCAAGCAGGCTGAAGTTGTGGAGACGGCCGCGTCGTTGATGTCCCTGCCAGGCTTGGGAAGTCCCACGGGGTTCCCGCTATTTCTGACCGTCGCAGACGGTGTCGTCCTTCATCGCACCTTTTCCGGTGAGGAGGCACTCGACTTCGCGAGCCGCCTCGCGACGGCTCGACCATGATCAACCGCTTGAAGCCGCTGCGGGTCCTGTTGCGGGGCGGGAGGGTCCGGCTCGCGTGCGTGCTGGCGCTGTCCGCGATGGACGGGGTCATCGTCGCCCTTCCCGCATGGGCGCTGGGCAATCTCGTGGACAGCATCACCACCCAGGACGAGGCTGTCACTCGGGCGGTCATCCTACTCGCGGGAGTCACGGCCGCGTCCGGAGCGCTCCCGCACGTGACAGGGCTGATCTCTCTCAGCCTCACAGGTCGTATCGCCGTGAGCATGCAGGAGCAGATCGCGGAGTCGATGATCGCACCGGTCGGCGTGGAACACCTTGTCGACGCCGCGCAGCAGGAACAGGCGTACCGGGCGCGTCAGGCAGCGAACATGGCACCCAGGAACCTGCTGGATGTCGTCAACAGCTGTGTTGCCGCCGTCTTTACTATTGCCACGTATGCAGGCATCATGCTGCGAACGTGGCCCTGGATGGCGGTGCTGCTCATCGTCACCGCAGTGCCCCTTGCCTTCCTGCAGCGGCGCGCCTCTCGGCAACGTGTGCGCCACAGCGTGGACGCGGTACGTGCCGATCGTTGGAGCCGCTACTACCTGGACTCCGTGTCCGATCACCATGTGGGCAGAGATGTCAGGCTGTTTGGGGCGGGGCCCTTCTTGATAAGTCAGCTTCGCAAGTCGCTTGAGCGGTCGCGGCGCCTGCAGATGAGGGCATTCGTCCTGAACTTCGTTTCCCAGACGACGCTGGTGACGGTCAACGCACTGGTGGCGGGTGCGGGCACCTGGGTAGCCGCGAACTCGGTCGTCGCGCACCACACCTCGTTGGGCGACTTCGTGCTGTTCATCACCGCCGTTATGGTCCTGCAGAAGACGCTCACGGTGACGATGACCATCGTCGGGACTGCGGCACAGTCGGTACAGCTGGTCAACGACTTCCACGCGGTCACCGCTGGAGCGCACCAGCGGAAGGTGCCCGATGAGCAGCCCACTGCCTGCGGCGACCTGGTATTCGACGACGTCTGGTTCCGGTATGACGAGGGCGCACCATGGGTCCTGCGCGGCGCATCGTTCACCCTGCCGATCGGTCAGACAGCAGTCATCTTCGGTGAGAACGGTGGCGGGAAGTCCACCATTCTTGCTCTCGCGCTGCGATTGTTCGCCCCAACCAGAGGGCGGATCACTCTCGGTTCTCGCGATATCCAAGCGATCGATGCCGACCAGTACCGCCGAGCGATCACCGGTGTCCTGCAGGACTTCACCCAGTTCGAGCTATCCGTTCGGGACAATGTCCTGCTCGCGGAGTCTCACGATGGAGCAGACCAGCGACTCCAGGATGTCGCGGAGCGTGGTGGCGTCGCCAGCCTCGTGGAGGGTCTTCCGAATCGCTGGGACACCTTGCTATCCCGACAGCGGGAGGTCGAGGAGGGCGTCGCAGGTACCGAGCTGTCGGGAGGTCAGCGTCAGAAGCTTGCCCTGCTGCGGGCACTGTGGCGTTCCGGCTCGGAACTCGTACTGCTCGATGAGATGACGTCCGCGCTGGACCACCGCGCCGAGATTGAAGCGCTTGACGCGATCGTAGAGCGGTTCCCTCACGCATCCAAGCTCGTCGTGAGCCATCGGCCCGCCGCAGGTCGCTACGCGCATCGCGTCTTATTTGTCCGGGCGGGCAACGTCAGCCAGGTATGGGAGGGATCACCAGGTGAGTTCGATCTTGAGCGATTTGAGCAGCTGTGGCTAGACGGCGCGTTGCAACAGTCTTAATGGCATCCGCCCTCACTTCCGTGGTGGCAACCGGGATCGTCAGGGCGCTCAGCGTCCGCGTCCGCGTTGTCGGTGCCAGTATGCGCCCAACACTCGCCGATGGCGAGGTTCTGTGGGCCTGGCGACGGCGGGCGCCCAGGCCAGGGGACGTTGTGATTTTTCGGCCTCCTGTCCACACTGACGTGCCGCTGATGGTGAAGCGGTGCACCGGTGTGGCTGGCGCCGTCTTCGGTTCTCGTCAGGTCCCGCCCGGCCATCTCTGGGTGGTCGGCGACGGGCGACGGTCCATCTCGTCGGCAGAGTTTGGACCCCTGCCAATGGGGTCGGTCGTGGCCAGCCGCCGCGGAACCGGCCGACTCGCTCCGGCCGCGAGCGACGGTCCCGCCGAACAATATGAAGGCACGCTGTCATGAGCCGCGCACGCTGGCGTCGTAGCGGCATACAGTCGCGTCTAGCAGTCGTACCCTCTGCCCCGGCCACGTACCGCACCGCAGGACAACGTCTCGGTGTCCATGACAGCGAGAGTTACACGAGTTGTAGCGTGACAAGGTGCCGACCCGCCAGCCTCAACGAGGGGTGGATGGTGTGTTAGGGATGGTGTGGTCGCAGTTGCGGCACCGGGGTGGTCGGACGGTGGCGTTGGGGTTGGCGATTTTGGTGGCGTCGTTGGGGTTCACGGTGTTGACGGCGTCGTCGGACGCGTCCCGGTTGGAGACGGTCGGCACGGTCAAGGCGCACGCCCGGACGGTGTATGACATCCTGGTGCGTCCCCAGGGTGCCCGGTCGGCGGCGGAGACGTCGCAAGGCTTGGTCGCGCCGGGGCTGCTGACCAGCAGCACGGGCGGGATCTCCGTGGCGCAGTGGCACACGATCCAGCACGTTCCTGGGGTCGCGGTCGCGGCGCCGATCGCGGTGCTGGGGTACGTGGCCCCGCACATGTGGATGTCGGTTGACACGCACCAGGGTGGGACGAAGCGAGCCTCGACGGTCCGGGTCGACGCGTCTTGGACGGTGCCCGGCGGCCGGGCGCGGGACGCCAATCCGCGATACGTATACGTGTCGGCGCAGGCGGCGGGCGGGCCGGGGCAGGCACCGTCGGCCAACTCGCAGTGCGGGCCCCGGTTGGCCTTCGCTCCCACCCCGCTTCCGGCCGGGTCCACGGTGGTCACCGCGCCATCGAACGTCGGCTGCGTGTTCACCAGGCAGGAGCTGGCTGACCCGACGGGCAAAGTGACCGACGCGATCACCTACCCGTTCCCGTTGCTGCTGGTGGCCGTCGATCCGGCGGCGGAGAGCCGGCTGGACGGGCTCGGCCACGCCAGCAGCCCCGGCGCGCTGAAGGCGCTGACCCGACCGCCGAAGACCGGCAACGGCAACGGCGTGTCGGTCACCGAGGTGCCCGTCCTGATGGCGGCGCACTCGCCCGTGGGCGGGTCGGTGACCGTGACGGTCCGCAGATTGCCGGACCGGGCGAACAGGGATGTGGTCTCGGGCAAGCCCGTGGCCGCCCTGGCCGGCATGACCGGCCCTGTCGTGATGAGAGAGTCGTTCACCGCCGAGCAGGTGTATCAGCGGATGCGGGCCAGGATGACCGGGTTCAGCGACGGGCAGGGAGCCCCGGGTTTCCTGACGCAGTACTGGTCGGTGGGCGCGCCGACGTTGACTCGCTCGGGGCACGGGCACCTGTCGGCCCGGCCGGTGACCAACGACCTGTCGAAGCTGTGGGTGGACCGATCGAGCTTCTCGGTCGCGCCGATCGGCTCCGGCGACACCCAGTTCCGTCGATTGACCCTGCACCGGCAGTCCGGTGGCATGACCTCAGGGGTATCCGGGTACCCGTCGCTGACCCGGGTCGGGGACTTCAACCCGAAGAAGCTGACCGGGCTGACCGACTCGACCGCCCGGATCCTGGCCGGGTGGGACACGGTGCCGACCACCGGCGCTAACGCCGCCTCCCGGGCGGCCCTGCACGATCAGCCGGTCCGGCCGTCGACGAACATGGGGGCGCTGGTCGCGCCGCCACCCCTGATGGTCACCTCGATCCAGGACATGGGCCCGGTCGTGCAGGCAGACTGGCAGCCGTCCACGCACGCCGACACCCCGATCACCGCGGTCCGGGTTCGGGTGAAGAACATCACCGGTGTCGATGCGACGTCCCGGGCCCGGGTCCGGTTGGCCGCGCAACGGATCCAGGCGGCCACGGGCCTGGCCGTGGACGTCACGGTCGGGTCCTCGGCGACCAGCAAGACGATCGCCGAACCGGCCGGGAAGTTCGGGCGTCCCGCCCTGCTGCTGCACCAGCCGTGGGTGAAGAAGGGTGTGGCGATCGCGATCATCAGGGCGATCGACAAGAAGTCGCTGATCTTGTTCCTGCTCGTGCTGGTCGTGTCCGCCCTGTCGGTGGCCAACTCCGCGATCGCGTCCGTGCGGGGGCGCCGCACCGAGCTTGGGGTGCTGGCCGGCATGGGCTGGCGGCGCCGACACCTGTTCACCATCGTGGCCGCCGAGATCGGGCTGGTTGCCCTGGCCGCGGGGGTTGTCGCGGGGGCCGCTGCGTGGCTGCTCGGGTCGGCGCTGGGCACCCCGGTCGGGGTGGGCCGGGCGGCCCTGGCCGTCCCGGCCGCCCTGCTGGTCGCGCTGGTCGCCGGGGTCGGCCCTGCCTGGTCGGCCGCGCACGTGCAGCCGATGGCCGCTGTGCAACCCGCCGTGGATGCGCCACGGAAACCGTCGAAGCTGCGGTCGGTGGCCGGGATGGGCCGGGCCAACGTGACCCGGCACCGGTCGCGCACCCTGCTGGCGGCTCTCGGGCTGCTGATCGGGGTCGCGGCGTTCACGATGCTGCTGGCGATCACCCTGGGCTACGAGGGCGCGGTGGTCGGCACCGTGCTCGGTGACGCGGTCACCGTCCAGACCCGCGGCGCGGACTACGCCGCGGTCGCCGCGATCCTGGTCCTGGCCGGACTCGGCGTCGCGAACGTGCTGTACCTGAATACCCGTGACCGCGGGCCCGAGCTGGCCACCCTGCGCGCCGTCGGCTGGGAAACCAGGCACCTGGACCGGATGGTCATGACCGAGGGTCTCGGGATCGCGGCGCTCGGTGCAGTGCCCGGCGCGGTCCTCGGTGTCGCGGGCGCCTGGGCGATCACTGGGTCGCTGACCCCGCCGGTGATCGTCGCGGCCGTAGTCGCGCTGGCCGTCGCACTGGCCCTGTCCGCGCTGGCCGCGCTCTTGTCCGCCCGGTCGGTGCACCGGCTGCCCACCACCGTCCTACTCACGGAGTGACCTCATGCCTGACAACACGAGCAACCAGGACACGGACATTGCGGCCGGCACTGCCGCCGCTTCCGGGGACGGCCCGCTGATCCGGATGCACGAGGTGACCAAGACCTTCCACACCCTGGACGTAGACGTGCAGGCCGCAGCGGGCATCGACCTGGACATCGCCGCCGGCACGATCACTGCGCTGGTCGGCCCGTCCGGGTCCGGCAAGTCGACCCTGCTGCACCTGATCGGAGCACTCGACCGCCCGGACACCGGGACCATCACCGTGCACGGCGATGTCATCACCACGATGAAGGACAAGCGGCTCGCGGCCTACCGGCGCACCATCGGGTTCATCTTCCAGCAGTTCAACCTGCTACCCACCCTGACCGTGCTCGACAACGTGATCGCCCCGGTCCTGCCCTACAAGACCGAGTTCAACCCGCGTGAACAGGCGCGGGACCTGCTGGAGGCCGTCGGGCTGCGGGGGCGGGAGAACACCCTGGCCACCCGGCTGTCCGGTGGGCAGCAGCAACGCGTCGCGATCGCCCGGGCCCTGATCAACCAGCCCACCCTGGTCCTGGCCGACGAGCCCACCGGCAACCTCGACAGCAGCACCGGGGAAGAAATCATCCGGCTGCTCTTCGACCTGCGCGCCAGCCACGACACCACCCTGGTCATCGCCACCCACGACCACGACCTCGCCAAACGCTGCGACCACACTATCCACATCCGCGACGGCAAAGTCACCCGCGAGTACGAGTTGTGAACGCGGCCGCAATCCCGCACATCTTTCAACCAAACTGAGCCCCACCCGGCAACTCGTAACCAGCCGGTATCCCTAGGGCCAGATCCGCCCCGCCCCCTGGGGCCACTTCAGGCTGGCACACGCGAACGTCACTGGCGAGCCGACCGGGTCGGTGCCGCTGCCGCAGTTGGAGGGCCCGTCACCGGAACCGTCACGTGAGCAGTAAGTCGTATTGGGCGGCCGAGTGGCTTGTGTTAGCCCGAGTTGGCCCACCGTGTTCGGCAGGCCGATTGGCGCACCCGCCGAGCCATAGAAATAGAGGGCTCTGCCCTCGCCACGAGCGGCCACACCGCGTCGCATACGTCGCACTCTGCCTACGGCCGCCCGGCTGCCGGCACCTCGTGCGGATAGAAGCGACCACGCGCCCAGAGCGAGACATAGACCAGCGCGACGAGGGCGGGCACCTCGATCAGCGGGCCGACCACACCGGCAAGCGCCTGACCCGAGGTCACGCCGAAGACGCCGATGGCGACGGCGATGGCCAGCTCGAAGTTGTTGCCCGCGGCGGTGAATGCCAGCGTCGTCGTGCGGCCATACGGCAGGCCCAGCGACCGTCCAAGCGCGAACCCGCCCGTCCACATGATCGCGAAGTATGCCAGCAGCGGCAGCGCGATCCGCGCCACATCGGCCGGCTGGCGAGTGATCGTGTCACCCTGCAGGGCGAAGAGCACGACGATGGTGAACAACAGCCCGATCAGCGCCCACGGGCCGATGCGCGGGAGGAATCGTGACTCGTACCAGTCCCGCCCGCGGGTGCGCTCGGCGAACAGACGTG
>CAYPQR010000133.1:0-7482 GCA_964412865.1 uncultured Intrasporangiaceae bacterium | reverse complement strand
ATGCCGAGCTGCGGGTGATCGCGTAGATCTGCGCCGGCACGGCGACCACCGTGAGTTGCGCGCCGATGACGGTGATGATGTTGGCTTCCCACAGACGCCGGAAGGCCGGCACCTTGAGAGGCTGGGTGTCGGCGAAGAGCGCGCGCATGCGGGTCGAGGTGTTCATGGGCAACGAGCAATCTATGCCACGGGCGCGGTGCCCGGCGCCTGCCCTGCCCAGGGCGCGAGACGGCCGGCGCGCGAGCAGTGTGACGCAGGTCATTCAGGATCGGCACCTACCCTTTGGCCGTGAACCACCTGCGCACCCCCTTGACCGTGACCCTCGCCCTGACCTGCGCCGCAACACTCGCAGCGTGCGGGTCCGGCACGGACGCCGTGCCCAAGCCGGGACACAGCATCGGCACGTCGCTGGACCGGCCCCTCCCCAAATCGGTCCTGTCGATCCCGTTCACCGACGAGGCCGGCCACACAGTGCGCCTGTCCGACTACAAGGGCAAGACGATCGTCATCTCGGACATCATGACGCTCTGCCAGGAGAGTTGCCCGTTGGACACGGCCACCATGGTGCAGACCGCCCGCGACCAGGACAAGGCCGGCAAGAAGAAGGACACCGTCTATCTGTCGATCACGGTCGACCCGAAGCGGGACACGGTGCCGCAGATCGCGGCATACCAGAAGCTCTACACGCCGACGCCCGCCAACTGGCACGTGCTGACCGGCAGCACCAAACACATCAATGCGCTGTGGCACTACTTCGGCGTGTGGCACAAGAAGACCGCCGACGACGACGGACCGGCACCGCGCAACTGGCGCACCGGCAAGCCGCTGACGTATGACGTCGCGCACTCCGACGAACTGTTCTTCCTCGACGGCCGGGGGCACGAGCGGTTCGTACTCGAAGGCATGCCCGTCGCCAAGAAGAGCGAGATCCCCAAGAATCTCTACAAATTCATGAGCAAGGAGGGCCACCACAACGTGACCTCGCCGCCCAGCACCGCGTGGACGGAGGGTCAGGCGAAGCAGGTGCTGCGCTGGCTGAATCAACCGTCCACCTGACGCGCTGCCGCATCAGCTGCCGACGACCCCTCCCGCGCCAGGGCAGGTGTTCGCTCTCGAGCGCGATGCCCGGCGTGGTGGCGTCCGCCGCGACGAATACCGCGACATCGACCCCATCGATGGACACCGCGGCCCGATGCGGCGTCGCGTGGACGGGCCGGTCAGCCATGGAGGTCTCCTGTGCGCTGTATGGCGTCCACCCGGCTCGAATCTGCTTGGTAGAGCGCCGAATCGGGCTCGTACGCACCCGCGGCACGGTAGTAGACGTTGGTGACGGCGATCAGCACGACCGAAGTGACCGCATACATCGCGCTGCTGAGAGCCGGAACGACATCGACGGGGAGGGTGTAGGCCATGATCACTCGCGCGGCCGAGTCGAGCAGCGTGCCGGCACCCCACAGCGCGGTGGAGATCCGCCACATCCGGCGAAACCGCGGCGCGCGCTCCCACAGGGCATCCCAGTCGGCGGGCCAGCCGAGCCGGCCCTCCAGCAGCGGCCGCGAGAACTGGTAGGCCAGCGGCCGCCTGGCACGAAGCGAGCCGAGGAACCACACACCGGTGACGGCGGTCAGCCAGCCCTCCTTGGCCAGCAGGAATCTGGTGCTGCCGGTCAGCAGCGACACACCCACACTGAGCAGCATCGTGGTGAGCACGAAGACCGCGATCGCGTCCAGCCGGCGCTGAGTCACCACCACGACGACCGCGGTGATCCCGGAGGCGAGGGCACCGGCCAGCAGCGCAAGATAGATGCCGACCCCGGCGCCGCGCAGCCCGTAGAACAGCGCGAGCGGAACGATCAGGTCGAACACCATCCGCGCTGCCGCGATCGCACCGCTGTTGCGGTGACCTCGCTCGTGTTCGACCCGCCGGCTCATCGCGGGGTCCGCGTGGTGCCGGCCTCGAACAGGGCGATCAGTTCGCGTGCGTAGTGGGCGCAGTCCGTGTCCGGCATCGACTCCAGCAGGAACGGCAGACCGTCCACGGCGCGCTGGACGACGGTGGCCATGATGACCGGGTCGAATTCGCCGAACTCCCCGGTGGCCTGCCCGTCGCGCAGGATCTGCTCGATCGGCGAGACCACCCGGCGGTCCGTGTCGGCGTGATAGTCCAGCCCGCCGCCGAGCAGGATCTCCATCAGCGCCTTCATCTGCGGCCGATGCGCGTCGATGAAACCGACAACACCCTCGATGTAGGCGCGCAGCCGGGCCGTGGCGGTCTGGTGTCCGTCCAGCCGCTCGGCCATGAACGCGCCGATCGAGGTCATCACGTCCTTCGCGGCCGCGGCGATCAGCTCGTCCTTTCCGGCGAAGTGGTAGGAGATCAGCCGGGTGCTGGACAGGCCCGCGTGCTCGGCGATCCGCGCGAATGAGGCCCGTGCGTATCCGTCCTCGGCGATCACCTCGATCGTCGCAGCAACGATCTGCGCGCGTCGCGCCGCTGCCGCGGGAGAGTGCCCGGTGCTCGTTACTCGCATGAGTAAGGATCTTACTCATGCAAGTAACGCGGAGGAAACCCACCTACGCGTCATCCGGGCAAAGTGACGACGAATCCCGGCCGGAGGTGATAGGCATTCCCCAACCGCATCCACCGACAGGAGGTCGCCGTGTCCGCTCTTCGCAGCAGCACCGTCGACAGCATCGCCCGGCGGGCCGCCGGCACATTCCGTGACGATGTCGCCGTCCGCTTCGAGGACCGCATCTGGACGTATGCGCAGCTCGATCGCGCCGTCGACGCGGTCGCGACCCGCCTGCTCGGCCTCGGGCTCGACCCGGGCGCCCGCGTGGCGGCATACGGCAAGAACTCCGACGCCTATCTGATCGCGTTCCTGGCCTGCTCCCGCGCCGGCCTGGTGCACGTGCCGATCAACTTCAACCTGGTCGCCCGGGAGCTGGCCTACCTGATCGAGCAGTCGGGGTCGACCGCAGTGCTCGTCGACCCCGCGCTGCGGCCCCGCCTCGACGAACTGGAGGACGTGCCGGACGTCGTCCTCCCGCTGCGGGACGCCGACGACTCGATCGCGGCGACGGCCCTCACGGGCGCGGGCGACCCCGACACCGCCCGGGTGGAGCCGACCGGATCGGACACCGACGTCGTGCAGTTGCTCTATACGTCGGGCACGACGTCGCTGCCGAAGGGCGCGATCATCACCCATCGCGCGCTGGTGCACGAATACGCGAGCTGCCTGCAGGCCCTCGAGCTCACCGGCGACGACCGGCCGCTGCACGTCATGCCGCTTTATCACTCCGCCCAGATGCACGTCCTGCTCCTTCCCGCGCTGATGACCGGATCGGACAACACGATCGTGGAGACTCCGGAGCCGGGCGACATCCTGCGGCGGCTCCGGGACGACGGGCACCGGGCGTTCTTCGCCGCACCGACGCTGTGGGTCGCGATCGCCAACCATCCCGACGTCGAGCAGGGTCTGGGCGACCTGCGCAAGGCCTACTACGGCGCGTCGATCATGCCGGTGCCGGTGCTGAAACGGCTGCAGGAGACGGCGCCGGATCTCGGCTTCTACAACCTGTTCGGCCAGTCCGAGATCTCGCCGCTGGCCACCGTGCTGAAGCCCGCCGAGCACGCCGACCGGCCCGACAGCGCCGGTCGCCCGTGCCTGTTCGTGCAGGCCAGAGTCGTCGACGGCGACGGCAACGACGTGCCTGCCGGAGAGCTCGGCGAGGTCGTCTACCGGTCGCCGCAGCTGTGCGAGGGCTACTGGGACAAGCCGGAGGAGACGCAGGCGGCGTTTGCCGGCGGCTGGTTCCACTCCGGTGACCTGGTGCGCATGGACGAGGAGGGCTACATCTTCGTCGTCGACCGCATCAAGGACGTCATCAACACCGGCGGTGTGCTCGTCGCCTCGCGCGACGTCGAGGACGCGCTCTACACCCACCCACAGGTCGCAGAGGTCGCCGTCGTGGGCATGCCGGACGACAAGTGGATCGAGGCGATCACCGCATACGTCGTCGCCAAGGGCGAGGTCGGAGAGGATGAACTGATCGCGCACGTCCGCGGGCAGCTGGCGGCATTCAAGGTGCCCAAGAAGGTCGTCTTCGTCGACGAACTGCCCCGCAACGCCTCCGGCAAGATCCTCAAGCGCAGCCTGCGCGACGGCTGATCGGCTCGCCGACAGGCATACTTCCGGCCCGAGAGGCATAGGAAATATGTATGCCTCTCGCGCATTTGGTATGCCCCTCGGCGAACCATTGCGGCCACGTCAACTCCCCACGGCTGTCGCATTCCTGCCAGAATTGATGCACGGAGCGTCCCAGCACGCAATAACCCGGCGAGAGGGGAGCGTTGTGGGCCTGATCAGTCTGCGTCCGGCGACAATGCGAAGCCGTGTCGCCGACAACACCCCGCTGTCCGTCGGGTCCGGCATCGCCGCGACCTGCATCGTCGCGGCGCTCTTCGGGGCACCGCTGCTCGTGGTGCTCGGCATCATCGCCCTCGTCGTGCGGCCGGGCCACGGCGTGCTGCACCCCGCCCTGATGACCCTGTTGGTCGTGGCGATCTGCTGGGCCGTGCTGCTCGTCTCCGGGCTGGTGCTCACCGCGATCGGTCGCCGCGCCGCCCAGCGAGAGGCATACATATCCGCCGACAGGCATACATAATTTGTATGCCTGCCGGCGGATATGTATGCCTCTCGGCGGTCAGAGTGGGCGGAAGCGACGCAGCCGCAGCGAGTTGGTGACGACCAGCACCGACGAGGCCGCCATCGCGAACCCGGCGATCATCGGGTCGAGCAGCCCCGCCATGGCGAGCGGTATGCCGGCCACGTTGTAGGCGAACGCCCACACCAGGTTGCCCTTGATCGTGCCGAGGGTGCGGCGAGACAGGCGGATCGCGTCGGCGACACTGCGCAGATCGTCACGCATCAGGGTCAGGTCGCCGGCCTCGATGGCGACGTCGGTGCCGGCACCCATCGAGATGCCGAGGTCGGACTGCGCGAGCGCGGCGGCGTCGTTGACACCGTCCCCGACCATCGCGACGACCTTGCCCTCGGCCTGCAGGCGCCGCACGACCTCCGCCTTGCCGGCCGGAAGCACGTCGGCGATGACCTCGTCGATGCCCACCTGGCTCGCGACGGTATGAGCAGCGGCCTCGTGGTCGCCGGTGAGCAGCACGGGCGTCAGGCCGAGCTCGCGCAGCCTGCGGATCGCCTCGGGCGACGTCGGTTTCACCGTGTCGGCGACGGCGATCAAACCACGGGGTGCACCGTCCCAGCCGACGGCGACGACCGTCTGACCCGAGCGTCGCATACGCTCCAGCTGCTGGCTCAGGTGCTCACCCGGATCGATGCCCCACTGCTCCAGCAGCGCCGGCTTGCCGACCACGGCAGCGTGACCCTCGACCACACCGGTCACACCGAATCCGTCGACGTTCGTGAAGGATTCCACCTCCGGATGCGGAGCCTGACCGGCCGCTCGCGCCGCAATCGCCTGTGCGATCGGATGAGATGATCCATGCTCGACGGCGCCCGCGATCCGCAGCACCTGATCGGCGGATTCACCGCTGGCAGCATAGATCTCGTGGACACCCATCAGGCCGGTGGTCACCGTGCCGGTCTTGTCGAGCACGACCGTGTCGACGGTGCGCGTCTGCTCCAAGACCTCGGGCCCCTTGATGAGGATGCCGAGCTGGGCGCCGCGGCCGCTGCCCACCAGGAGGGCGGTCGGCGTGGCGAGACCGAGCGCGCAGGGACAGGCTATGACCAGCACTGCCACCGCGGCGGTGAACGCCTGGAGCACGGATCCGCCGAACACCAGCCAACCGAGGAACGTCACCACGGCCAGCCCGATCACGACGGGCACGAACACCGCTGCGACCCGGTCGGCCAGACGCTGCACGGCGGCCTTGCCCGACTGCGCATCCTCCACGAGCCGGCCGATCTGGGCGAGCGCCGTGTCGGCCCCGACGTGCGTCGCCTCGACCAGCAGCCGTCCACCGACGTTGACCGTGCCGCCGATGACCTCGTCACCCGCCACGATGTCACGCGGCACCGGCTCCCCGGTCACCATCGACGTGTCGATCGCCGACGAACCCGACCGCACCACACCGTCGGTGGCGACCTTCTCACCCGGCCGCACGACGAACTGATCGCCGACTCGCAGATCCTCCACGGGGATCCGCGACTCTGCCCCATCGCGCAGGACCGTGACATCCTTGGCGCCGAGTTCGAGCAGAGCGCGCAGCGCGGCACCCGCGGAACGCTTCGACCTGGCCTCCAGGTAGCGGCCGGTCAGCAGAAACGCGATGACGCCGGCCGCGGCCTCCAGATAGATCGTCGACGCACCGTCGACCGCGTCCATCGTGAACGAGAAGTGGTGGCGCATACCGGGTTCGCCCGCGGTGCCGAAGAACAGCGCCCACAGCGACCACAGGTATGCCGCGGACGTGCCGACCGAGATGAGCGTGTCCATCGTGGTCGCGCCGTGGCGCAGGTTGGTCCAGGCGGCCTTGTGGAAGGGCAGCCCGCCCCATACGACAGCCGGCGAGGCCAGCACGAGCACCAGCCACTGCCAGTTGGTGAACTGGATGGCCGGCACCATCGACAGCACGATCACCGGCACGGTCAGCAGCCACGTCACGGTCATGCGGGTGCGCAGCGCGGCCGTCTCGTCGCTCTCTCCCCCGCTTGCTGCCTGGGACTCGGGTGCCGCGGGGGCCGGCAGGGTCGCCGCGTACCCGGCCTTCTCGACGGTCGCGAGCAGTTCACCCACGTCCATCGACTCCGGATAGCTGACCTTGGCCTTCTCCGTGGCGTAGTTGACGCTCGCGTCGACGCCGTCGAGCCTGCCGAGCTTCTTCTGTATGCGCGCCGCGCACGAAGCGCAGGTCATCCCCGTGATGTCGAGCTCGACCTCCCGCACCGGGGAGTTCGCAGTGGGTGTGCTCATCAATACCTCCGACTCCGCCAACAATACCCCCTATGGGTATGTTCCCGGGATCGGCCCTTCACCCTTGTCCGCGAAGCGTCGCTCCGCACACCTCTCGCCGGTCAGGCTCCGGGAGTGACGACTCCGTGCTCGTAGGCGAAGACCACCGCCTGGGCACGATCGCGCAGTCCGAGCTTGGCGAGCACCCGCGACACGTGCGTCTTGACCGTCTGCTCCGCCACGAACAGCCTTCCCGCGATCTCGCCGTTGGACAGGCCGCCTGCGACCAGCTCCAGCACCTCCCGCTCCCGGGCAGTGAGCTCGGCGAGGCGCGGTGACGACTTCGGGGCGCTCGAACGGCGACGGGTCACGTCGGCGATGAACCGTTTGGTGATGCTGGGCGCGAGCAGCGCCTCTCCGGCCGCCACCACCCGCACGGCACGGGCCAGTTCCTCCGCCGGCGCATCCTTGAGCATGAACCCGCTCGCCCCGACGCGCAGCGCCTCATAGACGTAGTCGTCGACGTCGAACGTCGTGAGCATCAGCACCC
>CAYPQR010000132.1:0-7483 GCA_964412865.1 uncultured Intrasporangiaceae bacterium | reverse complement strand
CCTACGTCAAGACGCATCGGGTCGCCTACTGCATCGTCCACAAGGTCGACCGGCTGGCCCGCAACCGCGCCGACGACGTGTCGATCCACCTCGCCCTGCAAGCCGCCGGGGTCACGCTGGTTTCCGCCACGGAGAACATCGACGAGACCCCATCGGGGATGCTGCTGCACGGGATCATGTCCACGATTGCCGAGTTCTACTCCCGCAACCTGGCCACCGAAGTCGTCAAGGGCCTGACGCAGAAGGCGGCCACCGGCGGCACCCCCTCCAAGGCGCCGGTCGGCTACCTCAACGTGCACGTCCGCAACGAGATGGGCCGGGTCGTGCGCACCGTCGAAATCGACCCGGAACGTGCTGAGCTGGTCCGCTGGGCGTTCCAGGCATATGCGACCGGCAACTGGACGCTCTCTCAACTCGACGATGAGCTGGTCGGCCGGGGCCTGACGATCCCACCGACCCCCAAGCGGCCGGCCAAGCCGATCTCGCTCTCCTCGCTGCACCGGATGCTCGCAAACCCCTACTACAAGGGCGACGTCATCTACCGCGGCGTCAAATACCAAGGCAGTCACGAGCCGCTGGTCCCGCCCGAAGTCTGGTACCAAGTCCAAAACGTGCTCATGGCCCACAACACCGCCGGGGACCGCACCCAACGCCACGACCACTACCTCAAGGGCACCCTCTACTGCGGCTCCTGCGGGTCCCGGCTGGTGATCTCCAACGCCAAGAGCCGTAATGGGAACATCTACCCCTACTTCGTGTGCGCGGGCCGGCATCGCAAGCGCACGCCCTGTACCCGCTCCGCCGTCCTGCTTGATGACGCTGAGCGGCTGGTCACCGACTACTACCAGGCAAACATCCAGGTCCCTGCCCATGTGCGCGAGCAGCTGCGCGGGATGCTCGCCGCCGAGTTCGACCACCTCCTGGCCAGTTCCGAGGCCGAGCTTGCCGACCTGACGGCGCGCCGTGACCGGCTTGAAGCCGAGCAGACCAAGCTCATCCACGCCTACTACGCCGACGCCATCGCCCTGCCCGCTCTCAAGCGCGAGCAGGACCGCATCGGCGGCGAGCTGGAATACGTCAACTCCCGGATTCAGGTCTTCTACGGCGACTACACCGAGGCCCGTGCCGAGCTGGAGGACAGCCTTGATCTGCTCGGCGACGCCGCCAGCATCTACCAGCGCGGCGACGACGAGACCCGCCGGCTATGCAATCAGGCGTTCTTCACCAAGCTCTACCTCGACGAGGACGGCCAGGTCCGAGCCGACCTGGCCCGGCCATTCGCGATCCTGCTCGACCCCGACGTGCACGACCGTGCGCACACCTGGGCCGACGACCCCGCCGCCTACGCCGACAGTCTCAGCACCCGGGAACCCATTTCGCTGGTCCCAGGTTTGAACTTCGACGATGGAGTGCCCCCGGCAGGATTCGAACCTGCGCTCCCGCCTCCGGAGGGCGGTGCTCTATCCCCTGAGCTACGGGGGCGTGCACCTCGAACAGGTGCGAGCACACACTATCAGCAGGGGAGGCATGCTCTGCACCGCTGGTCAGACGAAGAGGTCCTGCGCGATGAAGTGGCCCTTCTTGGGCGACGGAGGGATCGCCCAGATCCCCGAGCCGATGTGCGAGATGTATTCGTTGAGCCGGTCGGACGCCCCGAGTTTGCGCTGGATACGGATGAAGTGCTCCGGGTCGTTGACATAGATGATCATCAGCAGGCCGGCATCCAGCTGGCCGACCTTGTTGATCCCGTCGGTGTAGTTGTAGGGCCGCCGCAGCAGTTTCACGCCACCGTTGTGCTCATGGGCGGCCAGGGAGATGTGCGACGTCGGCGAGATCGTGCGCTCGCCGTGACTGTGTGCGGTGAAGTCGGGAGTGTCCTTCTCGCGCTTGCCGGTCAGCGGTGCGCCGGAGACCTTCTCGCGGCCGAAGATCGTTTGCTGGTCGGCGATGTCGTCGGCGTCCCAGATCTCGATGTTCATCCTGATCTTGCGGACCACCTGGTAGGTGCCGCCCGTCATCCAGCCGTCGTCCTTGACCCAGACGAAATCGTCGTATTCGTCGCTCGTGTCGATGTTGCGAGTGCCGTCCTTGAACCCGAACAGGTTGCGCGGTGTCTCCTGGCCGGGTCCCGCCGACGCGCGGCCGAAGCCCAGCACCGTCCAGCCGGTCTTGGCCGTGTCTCGCACCATCCGGGCCAGGTTGCGCACCGCGTGATACGCGACCTGGGGGTCGTCGGCACACGCCTGCACGCTCAGGTCGCCGCCGGAGGTGTCGCGGTGGATGTTGTCGCCCGCGATGCGCGGCAGGTCCTTCAGCAGCGCGGGACGGCCCGCGGCAAGGCCGAAACGGTCATCGAAGATCCCGGGCCCGAGGCCGACCGTCACCGTCAGACTCGCCGCATCGAGGCCGAGCGCCTCACCGGTGTCGATGCCGACGGCCCCCGGCCGGTTCGGCTGGACGGTGCCAATCGGGTCGCCCTCCATCATCTGGGCGATCGCGGCCGACCAGCGAGCGAGCAGCACCTGCAAATCCCGGCCGGTCGTGCCATCGAGCATGTCGAACGTCATGAACACCGCATACCGCTGCGGCGGCGTACGCACACCGGCCGGGTGGGCCTGGTCGTAGAAGGCGTGGCGGCGGGACAGGTCGACGGTGTCCTTGTCCCGCATTCTCCCGAACGCAGCGGGGGAGTCCCCGGTGCCCGACGCGTATGCGCCGGCGGCCCCTCCGAGGATGCCGCCGGCGAGCACGCCGCCCGCCGCGCCCTGCATGAAGCGGCGGCGCGACGGGCCGGCCTGCGCGCTGCGGTCCTGCTCGTCGGTCATTGTGCGGTGGCAACCTTCTCGGCGAGGTGCGAGAGCGGGTCCTGCAGAGACTGCACGGCCTTGCTCAGGTCGGGGGCGGCCTTCTTGCGCAGCTGTGGCGTCCACGCCGTGTAGCCGCCGGGGGCCTTCGGGTCGCGATACGCGTCCAGCTTGGTGTTGACCGCGGTGAACCGCGCGGCGATCTTCTTGGTCAGCGCCGGATCGATCTTCTTCAGGCCCGGCTTGAGGAAGGCGAACGCCTGCTGAGACCCCTCGACGTTGGCCGCCATGTCGACCAGATCGATGTGGCTGTAGGCCTCCTCCTCCCCGGTCACCTTCGTCGACTGGACCTCCTCGAGAAGCCCGGCGGCGCCGTTGGCGAGGTCCTCGGGCTTGTAGGTCAGCCCCTTCGACAGCTTCTCGAGCTTCTTCACGTTGGAGACCAGTTCCTTCGCCTGCTTCTTGGTCCCGGCGGTGATCTTGCCGTTCTTGAACAGGTCGCGCTCGATGGCGTGGAAGCCGTGCCAGCCGACCTTCGGGTCCATGTTGGAGGCGCGCATGTCGATCAGGTAGTCGAGGTTGCCGGCATTGTCCGTCGCCTTGAAGCCGGGCAGCACGAACCCGTCGACATCCGACTCGATCTTCTCGTAGAACGGCCGCGCCAGCGCATACTTCGCCTTCGCCTGGTCGACACTGCCGCTGTCGACCGCCTTCTGCAGGTTCTGCGCCGCGGTCACCATGTCGCCGATGACTCCGCTCACATACTTCCCGTAGCCCTTGGTGCCCTGGGCGAGCAGCGTGCCCGTGCTGCCGGACTTCTTGGTCGTCTTGCCGGTGACGGTGAAGGCCTGCATCTCCTTCTTCGCGCCGGGGCAATAGATCTTGTATTCGCCGCCCTGCAGGGTGACGGTGAACTTCACCGGCGCGAGTCCCGGTGCGAGGTTTTCCTTCTCGCCGATGATGCGTCCGTTGCTCTGCAGTTCCAGCTCGGTGATGCCGGTGGCGCTCTTGTTGGCGACGGTGAAGGTCACCGGGCCGGCCTTGGCCGTGGCGTGATCGACGGCGCACCGGCCTGCTCCGCCCTCGCTGGTCATGGTGACGTGCACCTGGGAGACGCCGTTCTTGACGGGCGCACCGGAGGCGGCGCCGCCCGCCTGGTCGCCACCCGTCGGGGAGGGGTCCGCGCTGGATGAGCCTCCGCCGCACCCGGCGAGGGCGAGGCCGACTGTGCAGACGGCACCGGCGACGAGCACGCCGGCGCGACGGGGGTTACGGGACACGGATGTTGCTCCTTTGACTGGTCTTGCCTGATGGGAGGGACGTGGTGGATGCCGAGTCGGCGGCCGGTTCGAGGCGGCGGCGGTCGCGCAGGGAGACCAGCAGCAGCGCCACTGCGGCGATCAGCAGCCCGACCGGCAGCACCCGACCCCAGAACTGCCGCTCACCCTGCTGCGCGGTCAGATCGCCGATGGCGGAGGCCATGTGGTCTGTGTATGTCGATGACACGGCCCAGCTGCCGCCCGGCACCTTCGCACCGCCCGGCAGCGTCGTGCCCGCGGGCACCGTGACCGTGCGGGTGGTCGGTAGGCCGCCTCCGCTCAGGACGGCGACTGTGACGTCCTTCTGCGAGGCGTCCAGCAGCGTGCCGTGTGCGGTCCATACGTCACGGGTGCCGGTGCGCGACCACGTCACGGCATACGGTCCCGGGCTGCGCTGCACGTCGATGCCGACCGGCACGCGGCCACCGCTGAGGGCCATGAGCTGCTGGATCGTCAACTCGGTGGGGAGGTCCTTCGCGGGGTCGGTGAGCGCAGCGTGGTAGTGGGTCGCCGTGGTGCCGGAGTGGGTGGCTCGGGTGCCGCCACTCAGGGCGATGCGTTCGGTGACGGCACCGGTCGCGACGCGCAGCGTGCCGTCGTCGAGGCGCGCGTGACCGGCCGCCTGGCCGTCCGACACCAGCGGTGCGCGATCCGGCGCATCCAGCGAGGCGGGCGGCACGGCCAGTGCCAACGCGGCGGCGCCGACGACCGCGACGGCGGCGCACACCTGCTTGATGCGCATCGAGGCGCGGGCGCCGGGGCGGTGTTTCGCGGGCCAGAAGAGGATCAGCGCCATCGGCACCAGGTAGGCGAACCATCCGATGACCTCGACCATGCGCGGGTCCGGCGGGATGCCCAGCACACCCGTGAACAGCGCGCCGCGCACCGAGCCGCCGGGCGCCAGCCAGGTGAGGTCGACCGTGGCCTGCTGGCCGGCGTTGAGCCAGCCCGCCTCGTGCGCGGTGCGCAGCGCGGTGACGACCAGTCCGGCCGCCACCAGGATCAAGAACACGCTGGTCGCCTTGAAGAACCGGCCCAGATTGATCTTGATGCCGCCCCGGTAGAGTCCGACCCCCAGACCGGCCGCGACGAGGATGCCGAGCACCGCGCCGCCGGCGGCCGCCGTCGTGTTGGAGGCCGCCTGGAACGTCGCGAGCAGGAAGACGGCGCTCTCGAAGCCCTCCTTCAGCACCGCGAGGAACGCCATCAGCGCCAACGCACGCGACGTGCCGTCGCCGAGGGCGTTGCGCGCCGACGCCTCCAGATCCTTCTTCATGAAGCGCGCGTGGGTCGCCATCCACAGCACCATGCCCGTGACGAAGACGATGGCGACCGAGCCGATGACGGTCTCCATACCCTCCTGGGCGGCCTGCGGCAGGCTGCGCTCGACGAGTTTGAGTGCCACGCCGACCGCGATGCTCAGCAGCACGGCGACGACGACACCGACCCACATCGACACCAGCGACTTGCCGTTCTTGCGGAGGAAGGCGGCGATGATGCCGACGATCAGCGCCGCTTCCAGGCCTTCACGCAACCCGATGACGAACGTGGCCAGCACGAGAATCTCCTCGGGGGTGACGGGCGAACGGGGAATTAAGTTAGCCTTGCCTTTGTTAGGGTCGGCTTGGTCGACTGTACGGCCAGCGAACTCGCGCTGTCCACCCGGGGTCCGGCATTCGAGGGTGTCCTCGCACTGGACAATCGCGACGCGGCGGGCCCGACACCGGGTACGTTGCCCTGGATGAATGCCAACGACGACCTGCTCGCGGTGCGGCGCCTCTTCCCCGACCACACCACCTGGGACGACGACGGTGCGATGTCCGTGGCGGGGGTGTCGCTGACCGGGCTCGCCCGCACTCACGGCACCCCGGCCTACCTGATCGACGAGGACGACCTGCGTCGACGCGCGCGCGAGGTGCGCCACGAGTTCACGCGGGCGTTCAAGGCCATCGGCAGCACCGTCGATGTCTACTACGCCGGCAAGGCGTTCTTGTGCGGCGCCCTCGTGCGCATCCTGCAGGAGGAGGGGCTGCGCCTGGACGTATGCACCGGGGGCGAACTCGCGGTGGCGCAGCGCGCCGGCTTCCCGGCCGACCAGATCGGCATGCACGGCAACAACAAGTCACCGGCCGAGATCGAGCAGGCGGTCACCGCCGGCGTCGGGCGCATCATCGTGGACTCGTTCGACGAGATCGAGCGGCTGACCGAGGCCGCGCGCGCCGCGGGCGTCGTGGTGCCGGTCATGATCCGCGTCAAGACCGGCGTCGAGGCCCACACGCACGAATACATCGCCACCGCGCACGAGGACCAGAAGTTCGGCCTCAGCCTCGGTGCCGGCGAGGTCCGCCGCGCCGCATCCCTCATCCTCGAACGCCCGGACGCGCTGTCACTGCTCGGTTTCCACTCCCACATCGGCAGCCAGATCTTCGACTCCAGCGGCTTCGCCGTCGCGGCGCAGCGGCTCATCGCCGAGCAGCTCGCGGTCGCCGCCGAGCACGATGTCACCCTGCCGGAGCTCGACCTCGGCGGCGGATTCGGCATCGCATACCTGCCCACCGACACGCCGCTTCGCACCGCCGAGATGGCCGACCAGCTCGCCGCGATCGTCGACCGGGCATGCCGGGAGTCGGGCATGGCGCCGCCACGGATCTCCATCGAGCCGGGGCGCGCCATCATCGGGCCGTCGGGCATCACGCTCTACGAGGTCGGCACGGTCAAACCCGTGCAGGTCGACGATCACAGCACCCGCACCTACGTCGCGGTCGACGGCGGTATGAGCGACAACCCGAGGCCCGTCCTCTACGACGCGGAATACACGTGCCTCCTCGCCGGGCGGCGCGGGTCGGACGACACGGTGCAGGCGCGGGTCGTCGGAAAGCACTGCGAGAGCGGGGACATCGTCGTGCGCGACGTGCGCTTGCCCGGCGACATCGCCCCTGGGGACCTGCTGGCCGTGCCGGCGACCGGTGCATACTGCCGTTCGCTGGCCAGCCAGTACAACCACGTGCCGAGACCGCCGGTGCTCGCGCTCCAGGGCGGGCAGATCAAGACCTGGCTGCGGCGCGAGACCATCGACGACCTACTGGCACTGGAAGGGGAGTGACGTGGACCGGTTGCGTGTGGCACTGCTGGGCTGCGGTGTCGTCGGCAGCGCCGTGGCCGCACGTCTGAAGGAACGCGGAGACGACTTCACGGCCCGCGCCGGTGCGCCGCTGGAGATCGTGGGCGTCGCGGTGCGCGACACCACGAGGCCACGCCCCGACAGCGGCATCGACCCGGATCTGTTCACGACCGACGCGCACGACCTGGTCACCCGCGCCGACGTGGTGGTCGAACTCATGGGCGGCATCGAGCCCGCCC
>CAYPQR010000131.1:3939-7483 GCA_964412865.1 uncultured Intrasporangiaceae bacterium | reverse complement strand
GCCACAGCCGGGCGAATGCCGGCCGCTCACCCCATGAGCTGATCGAGCAGTATGGCGCCGAGCTCGGCAGTGACACAGTGCCGTTCGACATCACCGGCGCGGTCTCGGTCGCATTCAACTGCCCGTTCGACGGGCCGGTCAGCCCGGCGCAGGCCGTCTCGGTGGTCGGGGCGCTTGTCGCCGTCGGAGCCACAAGGGTGTCGCTGGCCGACACGCTCGGCACCGCACCGACCTCCCAGGTGATGAGCACCGTCACCGCAGTCCGGGAGGCCTTCCCGGACCTGCCGCTCGGGCTGCATCTGCACGACGGCCACGGGCAGGCCCTCAACACCGTGACGTCGGCCCTCGCAGCAGGAGTCGACCAGTTCGACAGCGCGCTGGGCGGATTCGGCGGATGTCCCTTTGCCCCCGGCGCGCACGGCAACCTGGACACGGCCGCCCTGATCAAGCACCTCGCAGACCGGGGTGCCGACACGGGGATCGACCCCGCGGCACTCGGTGCGGCGCACGATCTCCTGCTGCGGACAATACGCGACGCCTCGTAGCGTCCCGCCCGCATCGAACGGTCCGGCCGACACGCCGTGGCGCGTTGTCGGCCGGCCCTCACGTGCTCGCCCACCCCGCGCGGCCCCGGGCGCGACTGCGCATACTGTCGTAGGCGCGAGCCCGCACCGCCGACCCGAGGAGATGAGCATGTCGAGGTTCCTGCACGTTGCCGCCGAGGTGGAAGATGCCGTGCGTTCGGGCCTGCCGGTCGTCGCACTGGAATCGACCATCTTCACCCACGGTCTGCCGCGACCGCGCAACGTGGAGGTCGCGGACGAGGCGGAGCGGATCGTGCGCGATGCCGGCGCGGTGCCGGCCACGATCGGCGTCCACCGGGGCGTCCCGACCGTTGGCCTGACCCGCGACCAGATCGTGGAACTGAGCCACGACACGACCGCGCTCAAGTCGGGCATCCGTGAGCTGGCCATCGGGGCGGTGAACAAGCGCAACGCGGGCACCACGATTGCGGCGACCTCGTTCCTGGCACACTCCGCCGGTGTCAAGGTGTTCGCCACCGGAGGGCTCGGTGGGGTGCACCACGGTGCCTCCGAGAACTTCGACGAATCGGCGGACCTCGTTGCGCTGGCCCACAACCCGGTCGTGCTGATCAGCTCGGGCGCGAAGGCGGTGCTCGACATCCACGCCACGCTGGAGCGGTTCGAGACGCTCAGCGTCCCCGTCGTGGGCTACCGCACCAACGCCTACCCGGGCTTCTATGTGGCCGAGTCGGGCTTCGAGGTGCCGCACCGGGTGGAGAGCCCAGAGGACGTCGCCGCGATCTATGCCGCTCAGCGCGACCTGGGCCTGCACACCGCGCTGCTCGTGGGCAACCCGGTGCCCGTCGCCGAGCAGCTCGACCCCTCACTGCTCGACGGTGTGGTCCAGAAGGCCTGGGACGCCTTGGCGGAGCAGCAGATCGAGGGTCAGGCCGTCACACCCTTCCTGCTCGACTTCATCCGCCGCGAGACGGGGGACGCAAGCCTCGAGGCGAACGTCGCGCTCTATCGCAACAACGCGCGACTGGCCGCTCGGGTCGCAGTGGCGCTGAGCGCCGACGGCGGACGGCAACCGTGCTCGGCGTGATCGGTGACGTCGTCCAGGACGTCGTCGTATGGACGCAGGAGCCGGTGCGGCACGCCACCGACACCGCCGCGCAGATCACCATGACGCGCGGCGGGTCGGCGGCCAATGTCGCCGCGTTCGCCGGCCCCCGTCATCCGACCCGCTTCATCGGCTGCGTCGGCGACGACCTCGGCGGTGTCGCGCTCACCCGCGAACTGGAGAGCCACGGCGTCGACGTGCGCATGCAGACGGCCGCCGTGCCCACCGGGACGGTCGTGCTGCTGATCGACACTCAGGGTGAGCGCACGATGTTTCCCTCGCGCTCCGCGTCGGCGCAGATCGCGCCCGTGCCCGACGAATGGCTGGCCGGTGTGACCATGCTGCACGTGACGGGATACTCCCTGCAGTCGGAGCCGGCACGCGGCAGCGTGATGGACGCCTGCCGTCGCGTGAAGACGGCCGGCGGCCGCATCTCCTTCGACGTGTCGTCCACCGGGATGATCGACCTGTTCGGCCGCACGGCCTTCCAGGACCTGATGTCCGAGCTCGCGCCCGACGTCATCACCGCCAACCGGGACGAGGCCGGCTACCTGCACCTGGCCGGGGAGGACGGCGCGGGGCCGTTCCTGCGACACCTGGGTGACGCCACACTGCTGGCCCGGGCCGGCAAGGCGCCGACGCGAATCTTCAGGGCCGGCACACTGATCGACGAGGTGCCGGTCACGCCGGTCGAGGCGGTGCGCGACTTCACCGGCGCGGGAGACGCCTTCAACGCGGGATATCTCGCCGCCGTGCTCTCCGGAGCCGACGAGCACGCGGCCTGTCTGGCCGCCCACGACCTGGCCCGCCTGGTGCTCACCTGCCCGGGAGCCTCCGAACCGGCGTCCGGACCCGTGAGCGGCATCTGACAACGTAAGCGGGTCTCGGCAGGGTGCGAGTCGGCTCCCAGGGCCTCCACCGGGTGCGGTGTCCGCTGCGTCGAGGTCACTCGGCCTTGGTGACCAGCACCGCGAGCTCCACCCGATTGCC
This sequence comes from uncultured Intrasporangiaceae bacterium, assembly GCA_964412865.1. Taxonomy (GTDB): domain Bacteria; phylum Actinomycetota; class Actinomycetes; order Actinomycetales; family Dermatophilaceae; genus Leekyejoonella. The sequence goes on along the minus strand of CAYPQR010000131.1, from coordinate 4,846 downwards.
CAGCCCGAGTTTTTCCAGCACGCTGCGCAGTTGCGTCTTGACCGTCGCCTCACTGGTGAACAGGCGCGCGGAGATCTCCGCGTTGGTCGCGCCGGTCGCGACACCCCGCGCCACCTCGAGCTCACGCTTCGTCAACGCCGACAGGCGCTGCTGAGCGGCCGCTCGCGACGGCATGGCACCCTGCTGCAGATGGTCGATGAGCTGGCGGGTGCTGCGCGGTGACAGGGCCGAATCACCAGCCGCGACACTGCGAATGGCCGCCATGATCTCGGTCGGGGAGGCCGTCTTGAGCAGGAACCCGTCGACACCGGCACCGACTGCACGCATCATGATGTCGTCGTGGTCGAAGGTGGTCAGCATCAGCACCTTCGGCGGATCGGGCAGCCGACGGACCTGCGCCAGCGCCTCGATGCCGCCGACGCGCTGCATACGGACATCCATCAGGATCACCTGCGGGTGATGCCGCTGAACGGCGGCGACCACCTCGTCACCGTCGTGGACGCTGCCGACCACCTGCAGGTCGTCGGCCTGCTCCAGCATGAACGCCAGCCCCTGACACACCATCGGGTCGTCGTCGACCAGCAGCACCCGGATCGTCACGTCACCTCTCCCCTCGACCAGGGCAGCAGGATTGCCACCCTGAACACCCGCTGCTCGTCGACCCACACGCGGTGCCGGCCGCCGAGTTGCTCCGCCCGCTCGATGATGCCGGTCAGCCCGTTGCCGAGGCGCGCCACCTCACCCGGCGGGATCGGCGACTGCGGCGGCAGCATGTTGCCACAACTCATCTCGATGCCGTGCGCCGGACTCGCCGTGACCTGCAGCCGCATCGGTGCTCCGCAGGCATGCTTGCGCGCGTTGGTCAGCAGCTCCTGCACGATGCGGTATGCGCTGCGGCTGACGATCG
>CAYPQR010000131.1:2005-3839 GCA_964412865.1 uncultured Intrasporangiaceae bacterium | reverse complement strand
CGCGCGTTGGTCAGCAGCTCCTGCACGATGCGGTATGCGCTGCGGCTGACGATCGGGTCGAGCCCCTGATGGCTGTCGACCACCACCGACGCCACCAGCGGCAGCCCCGAACCCATCGACTCGTCGACCAGCGCCGACACATCGCCCAGGTCAGGCACCGACGCGGCGACATCGGCGTCGCCCGGCTGGCGCAGCACGCTCAGCAGCGAGCGCAGGTCGTCCATCGATTGCTGCGCGCCCTGCCGCACCACGGCCGCGCTGCTCGCCAGGCGCGTGTCGTCGTGCGCCGCGACCTCGAGGGCGCCGGCGTGGATCGACAGCAGCGACAGCCGGTGGCCGAGCGCGTCGTGCACCTCCCGCGCCAGACGCTCACGCTCCTGCTGCCGCGCGAGGCTCTCGCCGAGCCGCTCCACCTTCTCGTCCGCGACGGCCTCCTTGTGCCGGCTGCTGGCCAGATCGCGCCGGCTGCGGACCACCAGTGCCACGGCGACCGTGATCGCCATGAGCACGGCCGTGATGATCAGCACGACCCACCACGGTGTGGCGTGGCCCTGCGCGCCGGTCATGATGTGCCAGAAGGATGTGTCCTCGTCGGTGCCGCGACCGTCCTGCCAGACCGAGCGCCATACGGCGAGCGCCGTCAGGGCGCCGATCGGCACCGCGTCGCGCCAGGGGCGGCGCCGGATCACGCCGCCGAGGCAGACCAGCGCGGCCAGTGCGTCGAGCGGCAGGAGGATCGGCAGCACGCATGCGGCCGCCGCGATGGGCAGCGGCCACCGGTGCCGCCAGATCAGGGCGACGGCGAGCAACGTGCCGACCAGCCAGACCAGCATGGCGTGACCGGTCATCGTGTCGGCCTCGGGATCCAGGCCCCTGGCCGCGAGGTCTCGCGCCGACGTCGTACCCGCCGCGATCACGGCGCTGAGTAGGCATGACACCACCACGACGGCCGTCCAGACCCCGGCGGGGGTCACCCGCGGACGCCATGTCCTGCGGGCCGAATCGACAGGGGTGCTCATGCCGCAGAGCGTATGGCAGGGCACCGACAGCCGTCATACCTCCATCGGATGATCCGCGTCGGCAAACATCATCCGATCGGTCGGCAGATGCCACCTCGACGGTCGATGTGCCGGGCGCCGGACTGCAGTGGACTGAGCGGCATACCGCAAATCCACCACAGGAGGGATCGTCATGAGCAAGAAGCAGCGCAGGGAAGAGCCGGGCGACTTGCAGTCGCAACTCCAGGACTTCGGGGTCAATCGGCCCGGGGAGTCCTGGCAGCCGGCGACACCGGCCGTGCCACCCGCTCCGGCCAAGAAGAAGAACTGGTTCCTGCGGCACAAGATCCTCTCGGGCCTCGGCGCACTGGCCGCCATCGGCATCGTCGCGACGGCCACGAGCGCCGGGGGCAACGACGTGTCGGGCCAGGCGACGGTGGCGCCCGAGGTCACGGCGTCGGCGCAGGCCGCGCCCGCCACGCACCCGGCGGCCGCGGCGAAGGACGAGAAGCCCGCGGCGAAGCAGCAGAAGTCGAGTACGCCCGGCATCGGCGACCCGGTGCGCGACGGCAAGTTCGAGTTCACCGTCACCAAGGTCAAGCGCGGTGTGGCGTCGGTCGGTGCGGACTACATGGCCGAAAAAGCCCAGGGTAGCTACACACTCGTCTATCTGACGGTGAAGAACATCGGCGACGAGGGCCAGTTCTTCTCCGACGACGACCAGAAGGTGCTCGACAAGACCGGCCGCCAGTTCAACGCCGACACCGAGGCCGACATCGTCGCCGGCAACAACAACGACGTGCTCTTCGAGCAGATCAACCCGGGCAACTCGATCC
>CAYPQR010000131.1:0-1905 GCA_964412865.1 uncultured Intrasporangiaceae bacterium | reverse complement strand
GTCGTCTTCGGCCGGTCGGCGACCCAGTTGACCCTCGACTTCGCCCGCACGCTGTCGGCGTCCTGGGGCGAGGGCGACGAGGTGGTCGTCACCCGTCTCGATCACGACTGCAACGTGCGGCCGTGGATCATCGCAGCCGAGCAGGCCGGCGCGACGGTGCGATGGCTCGACTTCGACCCGGCCTCGGGTGAACTCGACGACGTCGCAGGGGTTCTGGGCGATCGCACCCGGCTGGTGGCCGTGACCGCCGCGTCCAATCTGATCGGCACGCGTCCCGACGTGCCGGCGATCGCCGCGGCGGCGCACGATGCCGGGGCGCTCTGTTATGTCGACGGGGTGCACGCGAGCGCCCACACACTGGTCGACTTCGAGGCCAGCGGCGCCGACTTCTGGGTGTGCTCGCCCTACAAATTCCTCGGCCCTCATTGCGGGGTGCTCGGTGCCCGACCCGAGACGCTGGAGGAGCTGCATCCCGCCAAGCTGCTGCCGTCGACCGATGCCGTGCCCGAACGGTTCGAGCTCGGCACCCTGCCGTATGAGCTGCTCGCCGGCACCACGGCCGCCGTCGACTTCCTCGCGACACTGGACGACGACCTGCCGCCCGAGGCGCATCGTCGCCAGCGGCTCGTGACGGCACTCGACGCGCTCGAGGGACACGAGGACGGCCTGCTGGCGAAGCTCGAGCCGGCGCTGCGTGATCTGCCGGGCGTGACAGTGCACAGCAATGCCCAGCGCCGCACTCCCACACTGCTGTTCACCGTGGAAGGGCACGAGCCACAGGAGATCTATCGGGCACTCGCCGAGCGCGGGATCAACGCGCCGGCGAGCCATTTCTACGCATGGGAGGCCAGCCACCGGCTGGGGCTCGGCGACAAGGGTGGCGTGCGCGTCGGCCTCGCGCCATACACCGACAGCGGCGAGATCGACCGGCTGCTCACGGCTTTGGGCGAGATCCTCGACGCATAGGAGCGGCGTCGACACCTCCATCACGACTACATTGGCGCACATGACATCTTTGGCGATCACCGGAGTCACCGGCGCGATCGGCGGCCTGGTCGCGCGTCAGCTGAGCGATCAGGGCATCGCGGCCCGCCTGCTCGCGCGCGACCCCTCACGCGCGCCCGACCTGCCGCACATGCAGACGTTCCAGGCCGAATACGGCGGTGATGCTTGCCGATCGGCGCTCGAAGGCATCGACACGGCGCTGCTGGTGTCGGCGCACGAGTCGGCCGACCGGGTCGATGTGCACCGCGCGTTCGTGCGAGCAGCGGTCGAGGCCGGTGTGCGACAGATCGTCTACACATCGTTCGTCGGCGCGGGCGACGACGCCGGCTTCCTGCTCGCCCAGGACCACGGCGCGACCGAGGCGATCATCCGGGACGCGGGCGTCGAATACACCTTCCTGCGAGACAATTTCTATGCCGAGGTCTTCCCGCACTTCGCCGACGACCAGGGTGCCATCAAGGGCCCAGCCGGGAAGGGCCGCTGCGCCGCCGTCTCCCGTCGTGACGTCGCGGCAGTGGCCGCCACCGTGTTGCCGGAGCCCCGCCGGCACAGCGGGCAGGTCTATGACCTGACCGGCCCGGAGGCGCTCGACCTCGACGAGATCGCGCGGATCCTGAGCGACGTCACCGGGCGGCCGCACCGCTACGTCGACGAGACGATGGAGCAGGCGCGCGCCAGCCGCGCCGCATACAACGCACCCGACTGGCTCGTGGACGCCTGGATCAGCACCTACACCGCCATCCGCGACGGCGAACTGGACGACATCAGCGATGACGTGCCGCGGCTGCTCGGCCGCCCGGCCACGACGTTCGCGCAGGCGGTCGCCGACCCGATCTGAGGCAACAGCCACCCGAGCTTCTCGTGAGCGGGCAGAGCGCGGCACATACGACGCGCTCTGCC
>CAYPQR010000130.1:0-7500 GCA_964412865.1 uncultured Intrasporangiaceae bacterium | reverse complement strand
CTCGTGCCGTGGCAGGAGCTGGCGCGGCGCACCGGCGCGACGCTGCGGTGGATCCCGCTCACCGCCGGCGGCGAACTCGACCTGTCGGTGCTGGGCGACGTCGTGACATCCCGCACGAAGGTGCTGGCGTTCACCCACGTGTCCAACGTGCTCGGCACCATCAACCCGGTCGAGACCCTGGTGAGCCGAGCCCGCGAGGTCAGCGCGCTGACCGTGCTGGATGCCTGCCAGTCGGTGCCGCACCTGCCCGTGGACGTGGCCGAACTGGGGGTGGACTTCCTCGCCTTCAGCGGCCACAAGATGCTCGGGCCGCTCGGCATCGGGGTCCTGTGGGGCCGGCGCGAACTGCTCGCGGCCATGCCGCCGTTCCTGACCGGCGGGTCGATGATCGAGACCGTGCGGATGGAGGGCTCCACCTATGCCGCCCCGCCGCAGCGGTTCGAGGCCGGAGTGCCGGTCGCCGCGCAGGCCGTCGGACTCGGTGCCGCCTGCGCCTACCTCGACGAGGTCGGGATGCAGGCGGTCGCCGACCATGACCGGCGCATCACGGCTGCCGTCCTCGACGGGCTGGCCCGGCGACCCTGGGTGCGGGTGCTCGGCCCGACCGATCCGCGGCGCCGCTGCGGCGCCGTCGCATTCGTCGTCGACGGCGTGCATCCACACGACGTGGGTCAGGTGCTCGACGACTCGGGCGTTGCGGTGCGCACCGGGCACCACTGTGCCGCGCCCCTGCACCGCGCGTACGGGGTGGTGGCCTCGACGCGCGCCAGTTTCGCGGCATACACCACACCCGATGAGGTGGAGGAGTTCCTGCACGCCCTCGACAGGGTGCCGGGCATCTTCGGCATCTCGACCACGGCGACGGCAGACGACGCGGCCGGCGCAGCACCTGCGATGACGCCGCGGGGGGCCTAGATGGACCTCTATCAGGAACTCATCCTCGAGCACTCCAAGCGGCCGCACCGCATGGGCCTGCGGGATCCCTACGAGGCCGAGGTGCACCACGTCAACACCAGTTGTGGTGACGAGGTGACGCTGCGCGTCCACCTGGAGGGCGCCGGGGAGGACGCGGTCGTGGCCGATGTGTCCTACGACGCGATCGGCTGTTCCATCTCGGTGGCCGCCGCGTCGGTGCTGGCGCAGCAGGTGACGGGTCGCCCGATCGGCGAGGCGATGACGGTCTACGACGCGATCCACGCCATGCTCACCAGCCGCGGTCAGGACGACGGCGACGAGGAGATCATCGGTGACGGCGTCGCCTTTGCCGGAGTGGCGAAGTATCCTTCTCGTGTGAAGTGTGCATTGCTGCCGTGGACCGCTTTCACCGATGCCCTGGTGCGTGCCGGGGCCGATATCGAACCACCCAACACAGTGCCATCACCAGGAAGGTAGAGCAGTGAGCGACACAACCATCACCCCGCCCAGCGTGGCGGACGTCGAAGAAGCCCTGCGCGATGTCGTCGATCCGGAGCTCGGGATCAACGTGGTCGACCTGGGTCTCGTCTACGGAGTCACCGTCGACAGTGAGGCACACACCACCATCGACATGACTCTGACCAGCGCGGCCTGCCCCCTGACCGACATGATCGAGGACCAGATCTCCGGAGTCCTCGAGGGTATGGTGTCCAGCCACCGGATCAACTGGGTCTGGATGCCGCCGTGGGGGCCGGACAAGATCACCGACGAGGGGCGCGAGCAGTTGCGGGCCCTCGGCTTCAACGTCTGACCGCATCATTCTCGGACGAGTTCCGCAACGGGTCCTCCAGGACCCGTTGCGGTTCTGCGTGCGAACCCCGACGCCAGCCAAGCGCCCCGACCAGAATGAGTGCCTTGAACACGGATCAGCTGCTTCTTCCCCGCGCAACTCGGCTCGTCCACATCGGGCCGCCCAAGACCGGCACGACCAGCGTGCAAAGCGCCTTCCACACGCACCGGAAGCAGTTGCGGCAGTGCGGTGTGCACTATGCGGGCAGCAGCAACCAGCCGGCCATCGCGGCGCTCGCCGTCTCCGGCGGGTCGGGCGCACGGGGAGACCGCACACCGCGGGACGAGGACTGGACCCGTCTCACCGACGAGGTCCGCGGCGCGGGGGACCAGCGCGTCGTCGTCAGCAGCGAATACTTCTCTCACGCGGACGACGCGGCCGCGCGCCGGGTCGTCGAGGAGATCGAGGGTGGTCCGGTTCACGTCGTCGTCACACTGCGGCCGCTCACCAAGATCGCGCCCTCGCAGTGGCAGCAGTTCATCCAGAACGGCAGGCGGACGCCGTTCGAGACGTGGCTCGCCCAGGTGTTTCCCGAGCCCGCGTCGACCGATGGTGCCTCGCTGTTCTGGCAGCGCCACGCACACGGTGAACTGGTGCGGCGCTGGGCACGCGCCGTCGGGCCGGAGAATCTGACCGTCGTGGTCGCCGACGACCGCGAACCGGACCGGATCGAGCGCACGTTCGAAGCACTCGTCGGCCTACCGCGGGGAACCCTGGTGCCCGAGCAGGACTTCGCCAACCGCTCGCTCGGGCGCGACGAGGTCGAGCTCGTCCGCAGAATCAATCAGGGGTTCCACGAGCACGGGTGGTCCGCGCCGTGGTCGAATGCCCTTTACGACCGCCTGGTATTCAAGGGCGTCGCGCTGCAGATGAAGACCGGCCGCCGCCTGGCCGCGGACGAGGCGCGGGTCGAAATGCCCGTCTGGGCGGCGCATCGTGCGCGTGAACGAGGACGCGAGGCCGCCCGGACGATCGCTTCGCTCGGCGTCCGCGTCGTCGGCGATCTCACCACGCTGTCGAGCGAGCCCGCCATGACCGGCGACACCGCGTCGGCGCCGACGGAGACGGGCGACCTCGTACGCGCCGACGCGGCGGCACTCGCCGTGCTCGGAGCGATGTCGGCCCACGTCAAACTCTCCGGGGCCGCGCGGACCGCGGCCCTGCTGTCTCTCGCTGGTGTGCTCGGACGAGACGGATGCCGCACGGACCGCAGCGGCATGCCGTTGATCCCGGTCGATGTCGCCGCGCGTGCCGTGCTCGGGGTCATCGCGGCGAAGGCCGGTGAGACCGCGCTCCCGCACCTTGAGGCGGTGCCCGCCGACCTGGCCGTGCTGGCGGTCATCGCCGGCGCGCAGGTCGATTCGTCGTCGCTCATGGACCTGGACGCTCTGCTTCCGGTCGCCGAGCGACTCGCCCTGATCGACGCATCGGCGCGGCCGATCCGGAAAGAGTCCGCGCCGCATCGAGCCGGAGAGATTCCGATCGAGAAGCGAACCGTCGAGAACAGCACGGGACGCCAGCTGCTGCAGGTCGTGGCACAGCGCGCCTCGCGTAGGGTCCGGCTGCGCGTCGGTCGCCGGCGTGGCTGACCGCGTGCCTTCGCTCGATATGGGCTTCGCGTGGTCGCGCGATAGGGTTACCGCCGAGCGCCCGAACCGCCCGTTGCCGATGGAGTGAAGTTGTTGAATCCGGACCAGTTGTTGCTACCGCCGTCCGCACGTCTCGTCCACATCGGCCCGCACAAGACAGGGACGACCAGCCTGCAAAGGGCATTTCACGTGTGCCGAGACGACGTGGCGCGACACGGTGTGCACTATGCGGGCCCGACCCGCCAGCCGATGTGGGCCGCCGTCGCCGTTGCAGGTGGCCGGGTGCGGGCGGGCGACCGGCCTCCGAAGCCGGAGGACTGGACCGAACTGCTCGACGAGATCCGCGCGGCCGGAGACCAGCGGGTGATCTTGAGCAGCGAATTCCTCTGCTACGCCGACGAGGCGGCGGCCCGCCGCGTCGTCACCGAAGTGCCCGGCGGCCCGGTTCACGTGGTGATCACGCTGCGTCCGCTCGCGAAGGTGACGCCGTCGCAATGGCAGCAGTATGTGCAAAACGGTCTCCGCACGCCGTTCCCGGAGTGGCTGGAGGGCATCTTCCACGACCCGCCGGACGAGAGCGTCAGCCCCTCGTTCTGGCGGCGGCACGACCACGCCGCGCTGGTGCGCCGCTGGGCCGAGGTGGCCGGGCCGGACAACCTGACCGTCGTGGTCGCCGACGAGTCCGACCCGACCATGTTGCTGCGCACATTCGAGGCCTTCGTCGGCCTGCCGCAGGGGCTGGTCACGCCGCAGCAAAGTGGCGTCAACCGGTCCCTGACCGCGGGTGAGGTCGAGATGGTCCGCCTGATCAATCAGCATTTCGAGGATCACCGCTGGTCCGGCGACTGGTCCGGCACCGTGCACGCGGACCTGATGCGCGAGGGCGCCCTCAAGAGGATGAAGCTGGGTCGTCGGCCTGCGCCCGGAGAGGCCCGCGTCGCCATGCCCCGGTGGGCCCTCGAGAGGGCAGCACAGGTGGGCGAGCAGACGGTCGAGGCGGCCACCTCGCTCGGAGTTCGTGTCGTCGGCGATCTCGCCACCATCGCCCAGGTGCCGAACCTGCCCGAGGATGGGGCCGATCCGGCGATGCCCACTCACGTGCGGGCGGATGCGGCGGCCCTGGCGGTCTTCGGGGCGATCACCGGCCGTGACCAACGCACCCAGGCGAACAGGACCGCCGGTATGACCGCCGTGGCCGGGGCGCTGGCCGGGTGCGCGCCGCAGACCGACCAGACGGGTATGCCGTTGATGCCGGTCGAGGTCGCGGCCGGCGCCGTCGTCGGGGCCATCGAGGCCAGAGGGCTGCGCTCCGAACTGGGTGGACTACCCTCGATCCCCGCGGGGGTCGCCCGGCTGGCGGCGCACGCGGCGGCTCGCGCATCGGGAGCGTCTGGCGTTCCGCGCGAGGGAGACGCGACTAAGGTTGCGGACTCGTTGGGGTTGAAGCGCAAGGGCACGAAGCGCGCTGCGAGCCGTCGCTCGACCGACGCCGAGGTCGGTGACGTGCCGCCCGGCCTGTCGCCGTCGGAGGTGCAGGTCGTCCGGGAGGTCGCGGCGAGAGACCTGCTGGAGGTCGTGGCCCGGCGCGCCAGACGCAGAGTGCGTCGCAGGCTGCGTCGTTGACGAAGGATTCGAAGCGAAGGAGAGTGGCGTGATCACCGCCCAGGGCATCGAGTTGCGGGCGGGGGCACGGCTCTTGCTGGAAGACGCGAGCTTCCGTGTGGCATCCGGCGACCGGGTCGGTCTGGTCGGGCGCAACGGGGCCGGCAAGACGACGCTGACCAAGGTGCTGGCCGGACAGGGACAGCCGGCCGCGGGCACGGTCACCATCTCCGGGGATGTCGGCTACCTGCCGCAGGATCCACGCACCGGTGACCTCAGTGTGCTGGCACGCGACCGGATCCTCTCGGCGCGAGAGCTGGACACCACCATCCGTGCGCTGCGTCGCGCCGAGCATGAGATGGGCTCCGACGACGACGCGAAGCGCGAACGCGCGATGCGGCGCTACAGCCGCCTCGATGCCGAGTTCGCCGGCAAGGGCGGCTACGCCGCCGAGGCCGAGGCCGCATCCATCTCGTCCAGCCTCGGGCTCGACACGAGGATCCTCGATCAGCCGCTGTCGACTCTCTCCGGCGGCCAGCGCCGGCGGGTGGAGCTCTCGCGGATCCTGTTCTCCGGTGCACAGACCCTGCTGCTCGACGAGCCGACGAACCACCTGGACGCCGACTCGATCGTGTGGCTGCGTGAATACCTGCGTGCGTATGCGGGTGGGCTGCTGATCATCAGCCACGACGTGCAGATGCTCGAGACGGTGGTGACGCGTGTCTTCCACCTGGACGCCAACCGCTCGGCACTGGACATCTACAACGTCGGCTGGAAGGCCTACCTGCAGCAGCGCGAGACGGATGAGCGCCGCCGCAGGCGCGAGCGCCTCAATGCCGAGAAGAAGGCATCGGCCCTGATGAGTCAGGCCGACAAGATGCGGGCCAAGGCGACCAAGGCGGTCGCGGCGCAGAACATGGCACGCCGTGCCGAGCGGCTGCTGTCGGGTATCGAGGGCGAGCGGCAACAGGACAAGGTCGCCAAGCTGCGGTTTCCGAAGCCGACGCCCTGCGGCAAGACGCCACTCACCGCCGAGGGTCTGTCGCGGTCCTACGGCTCGCTGGAGATCTTCACCGGCGTGGACCTCGCGATCGACCGCGGATCACGGGTCGTGGTGCTCGGTCTCAACGGCGCCGGGAAGACGACTCTGCTGCGCATCCTCGCCGGGATCGACCAGCCGGACACCGGCACCGTCCACCAGGGACACGGGCTCAAGCTGGGCTATTACGCGCAGGAGCACGAGAATCTCGACCTCGACCGCACGGTGCTGGACAACATGAAGTCCGCGGCCCCGGATCTGGACGAGACGGAGACACGGAAGGTGTTGGGCTCGTTCCTGTTCAGCGGCGACGACGTCCACAAGCCGTCGGCGGTGCTGTCCGGAGGCGAGAAGACGAGGCTCTCCCTCGCCCTGCTGGTCGTGTCGGCCGCCAATGTGCTGCTGCTCGATGAGCCGACGAACAACCTGGATCCGGCGTCGCGCGAGGAGATCCTTTCCGCGCTGCGGCGCTATGAGGGCGCCGTCGTGCTGGTCACCCACGACGAGGGAGCCGTGCACGCGCTCGAGCCGGAGCGCGTGCTCATGCTGCCCGACGGGGTGGAGGACCTCTGGGGTCCGGACTACGAGGAACTCGTCGAACTGGCATAGGAGCACTCGGTGACGCCACCTCGCCATGAGCGCCGCGGGCCCCTCTCCGGGTGGGTGTGTCTGCGGCGGATACAGTCACCGGGGTGACCACCATGGCGATCTCCGGGCGACCACATCCGCGCCTGCAGGCCCACCAGGAGGGACCGATCCTGGTCCTGACTCTGGACCACGAGCGGTCCGGCAATGCGCAGCTTCCGTCGTTGTGGCTCAGCCTTGCCGAGATCGCCCGGTCACTCACCTCCGACGTGCGCGTGGTGATTCTGCGCGCCACGGGACCCGACTTCTCGCGAGGCCTGGACTCCGGGTGGCTGGCGGGTGAGGCGGACGAACCCGGCCTACCCGAACTGGCCGAACAGTGCCGGCTGCAGGAGCAGGCTGTCAGCGATGAGATCCTGGAATACCAGCAGGCGTTCGCCGCATGGACCCGGACGCATGTCGTGTCGATCGCCTCCGTGCAGGGGGCAGCCACCGGGGTGGGCCTGCAACTCGCCCTCTCGTGCGACCTGCGCATCGTCTCCGACGACGCCCGGCTCAAGATGTTGCAGCCGGGAGTCGGGACCTTGCCCATCCTGGGCGGGACGCACACCCTGGTGGAACTGATCGGCTACAGCCGCGCGGTCGAGATCTGCGCGACCGGCCGGGAGATCGGCGGTGCGGAGGCCGTGCGCACCGGGCTCGCGGCATTGAGTGTGCCCCGCGACGACCTCGACGAGGCGACGCGCGACCTGGCCGACGCGGTGCTCGCCAACTCACCCTCGGGCATACGCACGGTCACGTCGTTGTTGCGCTCAGCGCTGACTGCGACACCGCAGCAACAGCAGTACGTCGAACGCTCCGCGTTCCTGAGACTCCTGGCGACGGTCAGAGGCGGGGACGCCTGACCCGGGAGGAATCCC
>CAYPQR010000129.1:0-7598 GCA_964412865.1 uncultured Intrasporangiaceae bacterium | reverse complement strand
CAGCACCGACTCGGGATGGAACTGCACACCCTCCAGCGGCAGCGACCGATGCCGCACCGCCATGATGAGCCCGGAGTCGGTGTGTGCGCAGGAGACCAGGTCTGCCGGCATCGTCGCCGACTCGATCGCGAGCGAGTGGTAGCGGGTGGCCGTGAGCGGCGAGGGCAGACCCTCGAAGACTCCGGCCCCGTCGTGCCGGATGAGCGAGGTCTTGCCGTGACGAAGTTCGGGCGCGGTGCTCACCGTGGCGCCGTATGCGACGCCGAGCGCCTGGTGGCCGAGGCAGATGCCGAGCATCGGCTGCTCCCGGGCCGCGCAGCCGCGGATCATGTCGAGGCAGACGCCGGCCTCCTCGGGGGTCCCTGGCCCCGGCGACAGGAGCACGCCGTCATACGGGGCGGCCTCGCCGGCGGTGATCGCGTCGTTGCGCACGACGTTCGTCTCGGCACCGAGCTGCTGCAGATAGCCGACGATGGTGAAGACGAAGCTGTCGTAGTTGTCGACGACGAGGATCCGGGTCACTTCTGCTCCTTCGATTTCTTCGGAACCGACGCATAGTGCAGATCCAGTGACCCGCTGTATGCCGGGAAGGTGGTCTTGCGGTCCGTCGTGACGCTGTATCCCAGCCCGACGAGCGACACGTATTCGCGATAGATGCTCACCGCGGGGTCGTTCTTCAACGCCTTCTTCAGCTTGCCGACGTCACCCATCGCCGTGATCTTGAACGGCGGCGAATACACGCGGCCCTTCAGGATCAGCGTGTTGCCGACACAGCGCACCGCGGAGGTGGAGATCACCCGCTGGTCCATCAGCATCATCGCGCTCGCACCGCCGCGCCACAGCGCGTTGACGACGGCCTGCACGTCCTGCTGGTGCACGAGCAACCAGTTGGCGTTGGCGCCGTCGGGGAGCTTGCTGGGGTCCTCGTGCGAGTCATCGAGCGTCACGGTGACCGTGGAGCCGGTGACCTTCGTGACGCCGGCGGGTTTGGTGAGCTGCTTGACCTGTTCCTCGGTGCGCGCCAGGCTCCTCGAGCCCGGTGCCTTCGCCTCGCTCAGCTTGTTGACCTGCTGGTGCAGCTTGCGCACCTGGCGTGCCTGCCCGGCGACCTTGCGGCCGGCATCGCGCACGACGTTGACGAGATCGTGGTCGGTCGGGCGCAGGTCACCGCCTTGTGACGTGGCGGCGCTGGTGCCGAACATGAGCCCCGCGGCGACGGCGACCAGCGGCACGACATAGCGCCAGGTGCCGCGGTGTCGGGTCATGGCGTGGCCTTCGTGGTCGAGTGGTGATCTACGCTCTAGTCAAGGTTCCCTCGACGTGTCGCGCGCATGGTGCGTGCGGTGCACCCCGTGGGGTAGCCCCTAGCGTAACGGCCGTAGGACAAGGAGAAACCGTGAGCGATTCTGACGACGAGTCGGGTAAGAAGGCGACGAAGGACGCGGCGAAGGCGCGCCCTGCCAAGCCGTCCCGCCGCCGCCCGTCGCGCCCCGAACCCACGGAGACATCGGAGGCCTCGAGCATCGGGGAACCGAATCCGGTCTGGTGGGTGCCGGTCATGGTCGGTCTCATGGTGGTCGGCCTGCTCTGGCTCGTGGCGTGCTACCTCACACAGACCGACTTCCCGGTGCCGGGCATCGGCAACTGGAACCTGGTGGTGGGCTTCGCCATGATCATGGGCGGATTCTTGATGACCACCAGGTGGCGCTGACCGAGCCACCGACACCGCGCGCCGAGACCGACCACACGGTCTCGGCGCGCTGTGCTGTATGCCGTGGTGTGGCCGCGGCACGGCCCATCGGCCGCAATCGCTATCCACATGGTTATCCACAGGTGTTGATAACTACACAGGTGTAACTCTCGGAATTCTGCGGACTCACGGCAGATTTCCACAGCGGTTTCCACAGCTGGGGAGAACCACATGTGTGTAACTCATCATTTTCCACAGCCTGGGGATGAGCGGTTCGTCAGGACGGCTCGCGGTGGACGTGCGCGTGCATCCCCTCCCGATCGAAGATCATGATCAGTTCGGTCGGCGCGTCGAGCGCGTGGAAGGCGTGGGGCGTCATCGTGCTGAACTCGGCGGCCTCGCCCGCCTCCACCACCAGGTCGCGCTCGCCGAGCGACAGGCGCACCCGCCCGGAGAGCACGAAGAACCAGTCGCGCCCGGGGTGCGTCCGTTGCTGCTCCGGAGGCGCGCTCGGCTCCAGCCGGAGTTTGACCGCCATGGTGCTGCCCGTCGGCCGGTTCAGCATCCAGGTCGTGCGGCCCCGTCCGCTGTGCGACACAGGCCGGATGATGACGTCCTCGTCGCGCTGCACGTCCAGCAGCGCCTCCAGGTCGGCCTGCAGGCCCCGGGCGAGGGGCACCAGCACGTCGAGTCCGATCGATCGTTTGCCCGTCTCGATGCGGCTGATGGTCGACGGGCTCACGTGGGTGCGCGCCGCGAGTTCATCCAGGGACATCCCCAGCGAGGTCCGCAGACTGCGGAGCCTGTTGCGCACGATCTGCTCGATGTCGTCGTCTGCCGTCTCGCTCGCGCTCATCTTGCGAATATAGCAAGGGAGTTTTCATATATGGGAATCACGCGTAGGGTCGACGTCATGAGCGACCACACCCGACCCGAGGTCACCCGGCACTGCGACGTCTGCGTCATCGGCGGGTCGGCCGCCGGCCTGGCGGCGACCCTCCAGCTCGGCAGACAGCGGCGATCGGTGATCGTCGTCGACAACGGCACACCGCGCAACGCCCCTGCCGCACATATGCACAGCTATCTCGGCCGTGAGGGCGTCGCGCCCGCCGAGTTCACCTCCATCGGACGCGAGGAGGTGCGCAGCTACGGCAGCGAGGTGCTCCGTGGCACCGTCTCCACGGTGACACGCGGCGACGACGGTCGCCTCACCGCATACCTGGAGAGCGGCGATCGCATCGTCGCGCGCCGCATCATCGCGGCGACCGGCCTCACCGACGAGCTCCCCGAGATCGACGGCCTAGCCGAGCACTGGGGCCGCGGTGTCATCCATTGCCCGTTCTGCCACGGATACGAACACCGCGACGAGCGGATCGTGCAGATCGTCACCAACCCCATGGTGCTGCACGCCGGCATCCTGTTCAGCCGACTCACCGACCGGCTGACGATCGTCGTGCACGAGGCGGACGGCGTCGACGACGACCGGCTCGACGCGCTGCAGAACGCCGGCGTCGCGGTGCACCGCACACCCGTCGCGCGGGTGGTGAGCGACGACGGGCACATCAGCGCCGTGGAGCTGGCCGACGGCACGCGCCTCGATGCCGACGTGGTCGCCGCGATCCCCCTGTTCACCCCGCGCATCGCCCCCTTCGCATCACTCGGGCTGCAGGCGGCGCCTCATCCGAGCGGCCTCGGCGACGTCGTCGAGGTCGACGCCATGGCCCGCACTGCGGTCCAGGGTCTGTATGCCGCGGGCAGCCTGACCGACCCGACGGCTCAGGTGCTGCCGTCCGCCGCCGACGGGAGCCGCGTCGGGGCGATGGTCAGTTCGGACCTCGCCGAGGAGGACCTGGCGAACGCCGATCGTCCGAACGCCAACGCGGACGACTGGGACCGCCGTTACGGCGACGACCGGATGTGGAGCGGCAACCCCAACGGCACGCTGGTGCAGGAGGCGGGCGCCCTCACACCGGGTCGCGCGCTCGACATCGGAGCAGGGGAGGGCGCCGACGCGCTGTGGCTGGCGCAGCAGGGATGGACGGTCACCGCGAGCGACGTCTCCGGGCGGGCCCTCTCCAGGGTCGCCGACGACGCCGGCCGCCAGGGCCTGCAGGTGCGGTGCCTGCACGCCGACGCCAACGCCCAACGTCCCTACGAGTCCTCCGCCTACGACTTGGTCTCGGCGCAGTATGCGTCGATCCCCCGCACCCGCGACCATCGTGGCGTCCACAACATCCTGGACGCGGTCGCACCGGGCGGGACGCTGGTCGTCGTCAGCCACGATCTGGAACCCATCCGGGAGGCGGCGCGGTCCGACGATCACGGTCATTCGTTCGACCCCGACGCGTATGAGCGCGTCGACGACTTCGTGAGCGAGCTCGGCGCCCGTGACGACTGGCGGATCGAGGTGTGCGCCGACCGGCCCCGCCCGGCGGGTGCGATCACCTCGGCGCATCACGTCAACGACGTCGTGCTGCGGGCCCGGCGCGTGGAGCCCTGATCGGGGTCAGAACCCGATCGGGAGGGTGACGGTCGAGTATCGCCAGGCGGCGAGCGCCGCGATGAGCAGCAGCACGCCGCCCAGTGCGGGCCAGTGCCACATGCGCCGCTCACGCCCGAGGGTGACGATCGCCCCGGCGCAGATCGCCCCGGTCACGGCGCCGCCGACGTGCACCTGCCAGGCGATGTGCGGTATGACGAAACTGAGGACGGCGTTGATCGCGATCAGCACGACCAGCCCGCCGGTGCGCAACCCGATCTTGCGGCCGATGACCAGCATGGCCAGGAACAGCCCGAACACCGCGCCGGACGCGCCGACGGTCGGGGTATACCAGCCGCTCTGGTAATAGTCGGCGGCCGACGACGGCGTGCTGGCGAGCAGCACATACCCGACCGATCCGCCGACGGCGGAGATCAGGTAGAGCGCGAGAAATCGGGCACGTCCCAGCACCGGCTCGAGATATTGCCCGCAGATCCACAGCGCATACATGTCGAAGCCGATGTGGAAGATCGTGTTGGGCGCGTGCACGAAGGCGGCGGTGAGGAAGCGCCACGGGTCGTGCTCGCCGAGGGCGGGTGCGAACATCAACTCCGACGTGACCCGGGAGTTGACCCGCTGCCCGATCCAGATCAGCACGCAGAGGGCGATGATGCCGATGGTGACGATCGGCCGGCCCGGTGCGATCGGGCCGCCGAGCGTCGTGACCTGCCGGCGGGCACCCTTGTTCGACTCCTTGACGCAGTCGACGCATTGGATGCCCACCGCCGCAGGGCGCTGACAGGCGGGACAGGTGGGCCTGTTGCACCGCTGGCAGCGCACGAACGTCACCTGGTCCGGATGACGCGGACAGGTGGGCAGGTCGTTGGTGCTGCTCAATGCTGGACGCTGACCTTCTCGATCACGACGGGGGTGCTCGGCTTGTCATTGGCGCCCGTGGGCACGCCGGCGATCGCGTCGACGACGTCACGACTCGGCTGGTCGGCGACCTCGCCGAAGATGGTGTGCTTGCCCTGCAGCCACTCGGTCTTGCCGACGGTGATGAAGAACTGCGACCCGTTGGTGCCGTGGCCGCCGCGCTTGCCGGCGTTGGCCATCGCCAGGATGTAGGGCTTGGAGAAGTTGCGCTCCGGCGAGATCTCGTCGTCGAACTCGTAGCCCGGCCCGCCGATCCCGATGCCCTTCGGGCAGCCTCCCTGGATCATGAAGCCCGGGATGATGCGGTGGAACGTCAGGCCGTCATAGAACGGGGTCGGGTTGCTGCGCCCGGCGTCGTCGTTGTATTCCTTGGTGCCCTCGGCGAGACCGACGAAGTTGTCGACGGTCTTGGGCGCGTCGTTCGGAAACAAGGTGACGTTGATGTCGCCATGGTTGGTGTGCAGTGTTGCAATCATGGGACGAGTCTTGCATGCCGTGGCGGGCCGTCTTGGCGAGGACCGTGCCGACAAGGCAGGATGATCAGCGACTGCTTGAGGAGGAGTGTCCGTGCTGAAGAAGAAGTCACGCGTCGAGGTGGCGAAGGACAAGGCCGACGACGCCCTGTCCGGCGCATCCGACGCCGCCCTGGCCGCCCGCGACAAGATCGCACCGGCCGTCGAGGATGCCGCGCACGCCGCCGCCGACAAGGCGAGCGAGCTGGCGCAGGCCGCCGCTCCGGCGCTGGAGAAGGTCAAGGAGAGCGCGGCCCCGCAGGTGGAGCAGGTCAAGGGGGCCCTGCAACCCCACCTCGAGAAGGCCAAGGAGGCGATCGAACCCCACGTGGAACAGGCCAAGGACACCCTCGAACCGCACGTCGAGAAGGCCCGCGAGGCTCTCGAACCGCAGCTCGAACACGCCAAGGAGGTCGCCGAACCCCGGCTCGAGAAGGCCAAGGAGCTGGGCGACGAGTGGCGCGAGGAGCAGGCTGCCCGCCGCAAAGACGTGGCCGAGCGGGTGGCTCAGGCGAGCGCGTCGGCCTACGCCGCCCTTCCGGAGCCGGCACAGGACGTCGCCCGCCAGGTGGCGCCCAAGGTCGCCAAGCGCAAGAAGAAGGGACGACTGCTGATCCTGGCCGGGCTGGTCGCCGGGGGTGTCGCCGCCTACCTGATCATCACCGACCGCAAGAAGAAGGCCGCGGCGGCGGCACAGCAGCCTCAGCCCGCCGCGGACAAGCCGGCTGCCGACGGGGCGGCGGATGACGCCGTCGGTGACGCCGAGCAGAAGGTCGACCAGGCGGTGTCGGGCACGACACGCGGCAGGCACGCGGCGAAGAGCTGACCGAACACCCGAACGGGTGAACACGGCACGGGCGGTCCATCGGGCCGCCCGTGCCGTCGTCGCCGGCCGCGCACAACCCATCGATCCGGGAGCCCGGCCGGGCTACGCTGCCACCCATGAACATCGTGTTCGTCGAGCCGAACTTCCCGCGCAACCAGAGGGAGTATGCGCGGGCACTCTCGCAGGTCGGCGCCACCGTCTTCGCGGTGGGCGAGACCCCGTGGGAGTGGCTCGACGAGGAGCTGCGGTCGTGGATCGCGCACTACTACCAGGTCGGCTCGGTCACCGACACCGACCAGCTGGAGACGGCCGTGCGTCACTTCCAGCAGATCGCCTGGATCGACGCCATGGAATCGACGATCGAGTCGCACATGATGCCGGCCGCGATCGTGCGCGACGCCACGAGCATCCCCGGCACGTCGGTGCACACGACCTGGCTGTGCCGTGACAAGCCGACGATGAAGCAGGTGTTGCGCGAGGCGGGCGTGCCGACTGCCGCGTCGACGGCTGCGTCCGGACCGGATGAGATCCGCGAATTCGTGCGCGCCAACGGCTATCCGGTGATCCTCAAGCCTCGGGACGGCGCGGGAGCCGCCGGCACCGTGCGCGTCGAGTCCGACACGCAGCTGCAGGAGGCGCTCGCCGGCTTCGAGGGCACGGACTCGATCGCAGTCGAGGAGTTCGTCGAGGGGCACGAGGGGTTCTACGACACGATCACGGTCGGCGGCGACATCGCGCTCGACTTCGCGAGCCACTATTACCCGAACGTGCTCGACGCCATGCGTCACCGGTGGATCAGTCCGCAATACATCTCCACCAACCGCATCGGCCACGCACCGCTCTATGACGAGCTGAGATCGCTTGCCGAGCGGGTGACCGAGGTGCTCGGCATCGAGACCTCGGCGACCCACATGGAATACTTCGTCAGTCCAAAGGGCTTGCGGTTCAGTGAGATCGGCGCCAGACCGCCAGGGGTGGGCTGCTGGGACCTGTACTGCGCCGGCAACGAGATGGATGTCTATCGCGCGTGGGCCGACGCCATCGTGCACGGCCAGGTGTGGCACGTGCCGAGCAGGGCGTATGCCGCGGGCATCGTCGCACTGCGCCCCGACCGGGACGGCGTGATCAGCCACATCGACGGACTCGAGGAGGTGG
>CAYPQR010000128.1:3275-7605 GCA_964412865.1 uncultured Intrasporangiaceae bacterium | reverse complement strand
AGGACCGGAAGGCGGAGATGAGCACATGAACCGCGTTGTCACGGCAATCGCGACGCCGCTCGATTCCCACTTCGTCCCTGTCATCGAAGCAGTCGACGACCGGGTCGAGGTGCGGTACGAGCCGGATCTGCTCCCGCCGCCGCGCTTTCCGGGAGACCACGTCGGATCCAGGGGCTTCCATCACTCACCGGAGCAGCGAGACCGGTGGCGGCGCATGGTGAGCGACGCCGACGTCGTCTTCGGGATCCCCGGAGAGTCCGGCGCCGGACTGACCGAACTGCTCGACTGTGCGCCCGCGCTGCGCTGGGTGCAGTCGACCGGCGAAACCGTCGACGAGCACATCCGGCAGGCGTGCAGCGGTGAGCCACAACAGGATCGGGTGCGCGTCACCACTGCGTACGGCATCCGTGCGACTCCGATCGCCGAGTTCACGATGTTCGGGGTGCTCGCCTCCGCCAGGAGGGTGCCCGCGCTGCTCGATGACAACCACGCAGGGCGGTGGGATCCCTACCCCGCGGGCGAACTGGCGCACCAGACACTGCTGCTCGTCGGTCTCGGGCCCGCGGCGGTCGAGACCGCGCGGCTCGCCACGTCCTTCGGTATGGAGGTGCTGGCGATCAACCGCACGGGCCGCGCCGACATCCCGAACGTCGAGATCGTCCGGCCGCCACGGTTCCTCCCGGACCTGCTGCCGGCCGCACACGCGGTGGTGGTGTCACTGCCGCCGACCCGGGAGACCGAAGGTCTGATCGGCGTCCCGGAGATCGCCCGTATGCGCCGCGACTCGGTGATCATCTCGCTCGGGAGCGCTGACGTGATCGACCATCGGGCCCTGCTGAACGGGCTTCGGTCGGGCCAGCCGGCGTCGGCGATCATCGACTCGTTCTCGACGGAGCCGCTCCCGCCGGACAGTCCGCTGTGGGCGATGCCCAACGTCCTGGTGAGTCCGCGCACGGCTGCACTGTCGGTGCGCGAAAATGACCGCCTGGTCTCACTTTTCACCGAAAACTTGACACGCTATCTGCGCGGTGTTGAGCTCCTCAATCAGGTGTGATCTCCCTACGCCAGCAGATGCTCCAGTGGCACCTGGGGATCGGACAGCGCAGCGGTGTCGACCGGCCGGCCGGAACGCACGAGCGCCCGCAAGGGACGCATCTGATCCCACACGTCCACGTTCATCGCGGCCAGCACCACGCCTGATCTCATCCAGAACACGATGACCCCGTCCTGGTCGCGCCGGAAGATGACCTCGTCGTATCCGTCGTGGCCGACGAATCCGTAGTATTCCATGCCGAGTTCATACTGGTCGCTGTAGAAGTACGGAAGCCGGTCGTATGCCGCGTCGCCGCCGAGGATCGCGGACGCCGCGACGGGCGGCTGATACTGCGCGGTGGCCCAATGCGGCACGCGCAGGTGCCTGCCGAGCACCGGATGGTAGGCGTCGGCGACGTCGCCGACTGCGTAAATGTCGGGGTCGCTGGTCTGCAGATGCTCGTCGACGCGGATTCCGTCACCGAGCGCCAGCCCGGCGTCTCGAGCCAGCCCGATGCGCGGTTCGTCGCCGACGCCGGCGACGACGATGTCGCCCTCGATCTCGGTGCCGTCGGCCAGACGCACCCCGTGTGCGCGGCGCGGGTCGTCGCCGGTGATCTCGGTGACCTGCACACCACAGCGCAGGTCGACCCCGTGCCGGCGGTGCAGGTCGGTGAACAGCTGTGCCGCCTCGGGGCCGAGAGCCGACTGCAGCGGCGCCCGCTCGCCCTCGAGGACGGTCACCTGGAGCCCCGCCTGTCGGGCCGCGGCCGCGACCTCGAGCCCGACCCAGCCCGCGCCGATGACCACCATCGTGCGCGCACCGGTCGCGAGGGCGAACTGCAACTGCATGCAGTCCTCGATGCGGCGCAGATAGTAGACGTGGTGCGGGTCGGCGCCGGGCACCGGCAATGGTCGCGCCGTGGCGCCCGTCGCCAGCACGAGCTTGTCGTAGCGGATGGGCTCGCCGAGGGTGGGTCGCACCTCGTGCCGGTCACGGTCGATGCTCACCACCGGTGTGCGCAGCCGAAGCTCGATGCCGTGCTCGGCATACCAGCCGGGCGGGTGCACGAAGAGCTTGTCGCGCTCCCAGCGTCCGCGCAAATAGTCCTTGGACAAGGGAGGGCGCAGGTAGGGGCGCTGCAACTCCTCCCCCAGCAACGTGACCCGTCCGTCGAAACCCTGCCGCCGAAGGCTCTGCGCGACAAGGGCACCGGCCAGGCCGGCGCCCACGATGACGACAGTCTCCGATCCGTTCATCGAACGACCCTTCAGACGCGGCCCCTTCGTGGCTGGTTGAACTCACCCCAGGCTAGCGGCCCTCCACCGGACACGTCCGGGCCGACGTGTCTGAGGAAGCGCACGCGGCGCCGCCGATACGACCCGTTTTCCCGACAACCGTTGTGGATACCTGCCGAGGGAACCATAATGGCGGGTGGCCGCCACCGTCACGTGTGCACGTCGGCGACTCACCGCGCGTCCTTCGCGACGAAGCGGCCCTGTCGCCGCCCATGGTGACGGGCCCGAAGAACTGCCCGCACCGTCACGTCAGGGGTCAGACCATGGATCGTCACAACGGGGACTGGCGCAACCGCGCGGCCTGTCTGGACGAGGACCCGGACCTGTTCTTCCCCGTCGGCACCACCGGCCCGGCGGTGGCGCAGGCCGAGGCGGCCAAGGCCATCTGCCGGCGATGCCCGGTGCGCGAGGAGTGTCTCGACTTCGCCATGACGACCGGGCAGGCGTTCGGAGTCTGGGGCGGGCTGACCGAGGAGGAGCGGCGCGCCCTGCGACGGGCCCGGTCGAGATCGCGAGGATCGAGCCGTTAGGCCCGGCGCCCGTTTCGTATCGGGCCGCGGCGTGGCCCCCGATCAGCTACCGGGATGCGGCGGCTCGCCCGCGCGCTCGGCGGCCACCAGTTCGCGCACCTGCGGCACCACCTCCTGAGCGAAGCGACGCACCACATCGGGGTCGTCGGCACCCAGGATGAAGGTGCCCATGCCCTGCTCCACCGCGAGGCCGGCGAGTTGCTCGGCCCAGTCGGCCGGGGTGCCCTGCAGGTAACCGGAACCGGTGCCGAACCGTCCCATGATGTTGTAGATCCGCCGGATCGCCTCGGGCCCTCGCCCCGCCTGCACGGCGGCCTCGTCGAGCCGCGCGATCAGCGCCGGCAGCTGTGGCGGATCGGCATACCCCATGGACGGCACCCACGCATCGGCCGACCGGCCGGTGATGCGGAGCATGCGCGGTTTGTAGGCGCCGATCCAGATCGGGATCGGGTGTGCCGGCGGCGGGCCGGCATGCAGGCCCTTCACGCGGTAGTGCTCACCGTCGACATTGACCGTGCCGCCCGCCCAGAACGCCCGGATGACGGCGATCGCCTCCTCGAGTGCGTCGACGGACTCGCGGGGTGTCCGCCGCGGGCCGCCGGCCGCCACGACCGCATCCCAGAAGGCGCCCGCCCCGAGACCGAGCTCGGCGCGCCCGCCCGTGATGACGTCGAGCGTTGCCACCGACTTGGCCAGCACGGCCGGCGGGCGCAACGGCAGGCTGGCCACGTTCGGTGCGAGCCGGATGCTGCTGGTGCACCCACCGAGCGCCGACAGCAGCGTCCAGGTGTCGAGATAACGCGACTGATACGGATGGTCCTGCACCGCCACCAGGTCCAGGCCGAGCGCCTCGGCGAGCCGGACCAGCTCGATCAGTTCCTTCGCCCGTTTGGCCACGGGGGTGGGAAACACGCCGAACTCGATCTGATGCCCGTAGTCGGTCATGTGACGGCACGCTAGCCCATATCGCGCCGCGTTCGGTGAAGTGCTGGTGCGGACGGGCGTCGGACTCGTCTAATCCCGTGAGCTGACGTAGCCTCGTGGTTGCGAGCGGGCGCGCGACCTGACTCACGACGTCACCACGCCGGCGCCAAGGAGGGGATCATGGCCGAGGGAACTGGCAGCGAGGGCCAGGACGGTGCGAACGACGAACGCGTGCGGCGCGCCCAAATGCCCACGGAGTCCGTCGATCAGGACGCGTTGCGGCAGCGCTTGCAGGGGGACGACAGCGGTCGGCCCGCACCCGATCGCCGCACCGGATACCACCAGGGGCCGCCGCCCGCCCAGCGAGCCCATCCGAATGGACCGTATGGCGCTCAGCAGCCGCCGTCCGGCCCACCGCCGCAGCAGCCCGGCGGACCGCAGCAGCCCGGCCCTCCGCCCCCTGGATGGCAGCAGGGCCCGCCACCCGGCCATCAGCCGCCGCCCGGAGCGGCACAGGGTCCCCCTCCGGGATACCGGCAGGGTCC
>CAYPQR010000128.1:0-3175 GCA_964412865.1 uncultured Intrasporangiaceae bacterium | reverse complement strand
TACCAGCCGCCCCCGCAGCAGGGTCCACCGCCCGGTTACCGGCCCCCGGGAGTGCCGGGGCAGCAGCCTCCCGCCGGTTATGCGCCGCAGCCCGGACCCTATGGCGGTCCGGGATACCCTCCGCCGCAGCCGGGATATCCGCAGGGGCCGCCGCAGGGTTACCGATCCGCGCCTCCCGGCACGGCCGGGGCGTCCACGGCGGGCAGCCCGCTCGTCCGGATCATCGGCGTCGTGGCGGCGGCTGCCGCCGTGCTCGCGATCATCGCCTGCTTCGGGCCGTGGTTCACGTCCGATGTGAGCTCGTCATTCGGCTCGGCACACGTGTCGATGAACGGGTTCGGCCACCTGAGCCCGAGCTCGCTGAATGACAGCGCCGACATGAGCGAGGCCCCGGCTCATCACGGGATCATCATCGTGATCATCGCGGCGCTCGTCGCCCTGGCCGCGGTGCCCCGGATCGCACTCGGCGCGCGGAACGCCGCCGCCTCCCTCGGTGCCGCCGCCGCAGCCGTGGTCGGCGGGATCGTCATTCTCGTGCTGGCCCTCATCGACCGTGCCGACCTGCAGGACAAGACATCGGCCACCGGCGGCTCTCAATTCGCGACGACCGTCTCGACCGGTTGGGGTCTGTGGCTCGCACTCGTCGCGGGCATCCTGCTGATCCTCGTGGGCATCGCCGGCGGGATCAAACGCCGCTGACCACCCCGTGAGGGCGGCGCTCGGCACGCCCAAGGCCCCCACAGGGTCGCTCTCAGCAGGTCCGCCTATGGTCTGAAGCGTGGACATGCTCGAATTCTTCGGCGTCGGCGTGGTGATCGCGCTCGTCGTTCTCGTCGTGACGGTCCTCAGCGAGATGCACGGATCCAAGAGGGATCGCACGCAGACCTCCGACGACGCCACGACTCCACCGGCCGAGCCATCCGAACGACCGGGTCGGCGCGGCGACGGCTGACCTCGCCCGACAGTCCGGCGTGGCGTCTCGGAGGGGTGAGGCCATCCTGGGCGCCGGCATGTCCGGTTCGCCACAGCTTTACGAGCGCCGCCGTTAGGCTTCGGCCCATGCGTGATCGCGTCGTCTCCTTCTTCGGCATCGGCGACCCATGGCGCCGCCCACTGCCGCCGCGGTGGTGGCGATGCGACCTGCTGATCGCCGCCGGCTTCTTCGTCTTCTCCGCCGTCGGCCTCGAGGTCTCGCGCAGCGGATACGAACTGACCACAATCGATCATCCGATCTGGGTGCAGTATGTGCCGCTCGTCGCGGGCGCTGTGACCCTGGTCTGGCGGCGACGGCTGCCACTGACGGTGATGCTGCTGGTCGGAGCCAACATGTTCTTCACAGGCATCACCATGCCGCCCGTGATGGTCGGCGTCGTCGCCCAGATGCTCTATCTGTTCGGCTTCTACAGTTCGGTGGCCTGGGGTCACCCGCGCCGGCGAACGCTCGCCTGCTCGATCCTGCTGGTCGTCTTCATGTTCGGCTGGATCGCGGTGCAGTTCCGCTCCGGCGGCCCCGGGATGGCCAGGATCCACGCCCTCGAACAACGCGGCAGCATCGGGATCCTCGACCCGATGAGCTCCGCCGTCATCGGCGCCTACCTGGTCAATTCGATCTTCTTCTTCGGCGCCATCGGCGTCGGCGCCCTCGCCTGGCGGGGCGCCCGCCAGCACGCATCCCTCTCCGAGCAGGCGCGCCTCATCGCCGAGCAGAGCGCCCAGCTGAAGGAGCGCGCGGTCGTCGACGAGCGGCTGCGTATCGCCCGCGAACTGCACGACGTGGTCGCGCACCACGTCTCGGTGATCGGGGTGCAGGCGGGGGCGGCACGCCGTGTGCTCGGCAAGGATCCGGACCGCGCCGAGGAGGCACTCGGCACCATCGAGACGTCCTCTCGCTCCGCGGTCGGCGAGATGCGCAACCTGCTCGGCACCCTGCGCGCGACGAGTGACGGAAACCGCGCTCCCGAGCCGGGTTTCGACGACATACCGGATCTGGTCGACCAGTTCCGCTCCAGCGGGCTCGAGGTCGACCTCGAACTCGTCGACGACCCCGGGCTGGCCGGGCAGGTGCCTCCCGCCGTCGGGCTCGGCCTCTATCGCACCACGCAGGAGGCGCTGGCCAACGTGCGCCGACATTCCACCGCGACCCACGCGTCGGTGCGCATCCGCCTCGGGCACGAGCGCGGGCGAGCCTACGCCGAGACGGAGGTGCTCGACGGCGGCCGGGAACGGATCGGAACGCAGGGATCCGGTCTGGGACTGGTCGGAATGCGCGAACGGGTCGCCGCGCACGGCGGCACCGCCGAGATCGGGCCGCGCGCGACCACCGGATACCGTGTGCGCGTGCGCCTTCCCTTCGACGACGATCGCGTCACACCGTCCGGCTCGGGCGCGCCGCGGTCGAATGCGGTGTCTTCATGACGGCCGCTGCTGCTCCGTTGCGTGTGCTGGTCACCGATGACCAGCGGCTCGTACGAAGTGGATTCGCGATGATGCTCTCGGTCGAGGACGACATCGAGGTCGTCGCAGAGGCGTCGGACGGAGGGCAGGCGATCGACCTTGCCCGGCGGTTGCGGCCCGACCTGGTGCTGATGGACGTGCAGATGCCGGTGATGGACGGCATCGAGGCGACCAGGCGCATCGTGGCCGACGACCTCGCCCAGGTCGTGCTCCTCACCACCTTCGACCGAGACGACTACCTTTTTGCCGGACTCGAAGCAGGCGCAAGCGGATTCCTGCTCAAGAACACCGACCCCGATGATCTGGTCGAGGCGATCCGGTCGGTCGGTCACGGCCACGCCCTGCTCGCGCCCGAGGTCACCAGGCGAGTCATCGAGCGCATGACCTCGGGGCGCGGCCCAGATGATCCGCGGCGCATACCGGGTGCTCGGCATCAGGCCCTGCTGGCCGAACTGACCCGCCGCGAGACCGAGGTGCTGACGCTGCTCGGCCGCGGCCGCTCCAACGCCGAGATCGCCGCCGAACTGGTGCTCGGCGCAGCCACCGTCAAGACCCACGTCTCGAGCGTGCTGAGCAAACTGCACCTGCGCGACCGGGTGCAGGCGGTCGTGTTCGCCTACGAAGCCGGCCTGGTCCGCCCCGGCGACTGACGGACACCCGTCATCGATGCCCGCAACGGCGAGCACCTAGTGCGCCGAGAGACGTGCTACGCGCCGGCGCC
>CAYPQR010000127.1:0-7609 GCA_964412865.1 uncultured Intrasporangiaceae bacterium | reverse complement strand
GACGGACCTCGCAAGGCCGGTCGAGTGCTCGCCGACTGGATCGTCCGGCATTGACCGCGAAGGGGCGGTGAGGGCAGACCTGGGTGCGGTGTGTCGACGGCGCCGGCCTATCCGCCGAGGTCGGCGGACTCCGGCCCGCTCTTCAGGAGGGATCTGGCAGTGGTGCTGTCCTCGATAAACCTGGCAGCACGGTTCAGGGCCGCATCACCTTCATCGAGGAGTGCGGCGAAGGCCTGGAACACGTGCGGGACTCCGGGCGTGATGTCGAGGATGACCGCCACGTCGTCGGCTGCGGCTCTTGCTGCGAGGCCGGTGGCGTCGTCGAGAAGCACCTCGTGCGATCCGGCCTGGATCAGCAACGGCGGGAGTCCGGACAGGTCGGCGTACATGGGGCTGACCATCGGGTCGGTTGGGTCCGTCCCGGCGAGGTAGTCCGCGGCTCGGGTGCGGATGGCCTGGGCACTGATCGCCGGGTCGACATGCGCTTTTCTGGCATAGCTGCTCCCGGCGAGCGTGAGGTCGGTCATCGGGGACAGCAGCAGGGCCGCCGCGGGCATTGTCAGGCCCTCTGCCTTGCCGGCGATGAGTAGCTCGATGGCGAGGTTGCCACCGGAGGACTCGCCGGATACGACGATGTGATCGGCGGTGCCGGCTTGCTGGACCAGGGCTCGGTAGGCGACTGAGACGTCCTGGAGCGCGGCAGGGTAGGGGTGCTCGGGTGCGAGCCGGTAGTCGACCGACGCGACGCGCATGCCCGTCTTGCGGGCCAGGATGGACGCCAGACCGACGGATCCGGCTGCGGAGCCGAGTGCGAATCCGCCGCCGTGAATGTGGAAGATGGTGCCGCGCGGCTCGACGTCGGCGATGTCGATGAAGATCGCGGGGATGCCGCCAAGGTCTGCGGGCGTGGTGTGGACGTCTTCCGGCAGGGGTTGCGAGGTGAGCATCTGCGCGAGAAGGGGGCGCTGGGCGGCGACGTCTCCGCCGAGATCGAACGGGGCGTTGCGCAGGATCTGATCGATCATGTTGCGCTGCTGGATGGTCATCAGGGTTCCTTGTCGTTCGGTGTCGAGCCGGGCCGATTGTCATGGCCCGGTCAGTCATGGCGTCCGCATTGCTGGACGCGTGTGGGTCTGGGCGGTGAGAGACCCTCAGCGGATCCGGGCGCCGATGGCGACGTCGAAGCCGGCGCCGTTGCGTGCCAGTCCCATGATGAGAATGCCGGTCCACTCCAGGACGTAGGTCATGTCGATCCCTCCTACGTCGAGAGGCCGCATATCCATGCTCTTCAGGAATGCCGCGAAGATCGCCTTCGTGTCGGCGTCCTCGCCTGCGAAGAACACGTCCAGTGGGCTGTCTTCCTCGAGAACGCCGCGGAATATCGAATTGAATGCCTTCACGACGTGTGTGCCCTCGGGGGCGGCAGCTGCAATCTGCTGGGAAGCCGAGTTGCCCTCGGTAGTCACGATTCCGCTGGCGTCGGTGTTGAACGGGTTGGTGATGTCGATGAGGATCTTGCCGGCCAGCGCATCGCCGTAGTGAGTGACCACGTCTACCGCACCGGTGTACGGCACGGCCAGGATGACGATGTCACCCGCCGGCCGTGTGCCGTACGTGCCGACGGTGGCTCCGTTGCCGATCTGGCCGGCGAGTGCTTGAGCCTTCGCGGTGTTGCGGCTCATCAGCTCGACGGTGTGGCCGTGCTTCGCCGCGCGGGTGCCGATGGCGGTCGCCATGTTGCCCGAGCCGATGATGCTGATAGTAGTCATGATGAGTGCTCCTTCGTGGTGTCTGAGGTTGTTTCTGGTTCAGGTGGACTGCGACGGTCTTGCCGTCCTGCTGGGTTGCCTCGAAAACGTCGGCCGTGCCGTTGATGGATCGAAGGATCAGTGCCGGGCTCTGCGTAGGACACCGACGGCGAGTATCGCTATCGCTGCGGCGCCGGCGCCGGCGAACAGGCGCTCGAACAGTCCACCCTGCCCGGCGGAGGTGCCGCCGGTGAGGACTGTGGCCAGCAGGAGCGCGAGGAGCAGAACCGACGTCCATAGGACTGGCCGGGTCCAGGCCTGCCAGCTGGGGATGCGGCGCATGGCGGCAGCGAGCAGGAAGCCCGCGACCACGAGCAGCACCGCTCCCACCGTGCTGATGATGGAGTCCATCTTGCCGCCGACGTTCGACAGCTGGATCGTGGTGGTGCATCCGGGGTCGCTGATCCTGCAAGCCATTCGCTCGGCTTGGCTCAACAGATTGCCGAGGCCGGCGATGGACAGGGCGAGAAGGACCGAGCCCGCGAGGGCGAGCCGGCCGCCGGCGCGTAGCGCGGGCCGCAGGGAGAACAGCGCGAACAGGATCGTTGCGGCACCGGCGTCCGTGAACACCACTACCAGGAAATGGGCGTGCGGTGCCCCGTGTGCGGACATATCGCTGATGGAGTCGGTGATCACGCTGTAGCGGGACCCCTGCCACAGGCCCGCGGCCAGCCAGGCGGCCACGAACGCCACCTGGGCGACGATCGCCACCCATGCCCAGAACCGGACGCCCGGGCGACGCAGGGGTGAGGCAGGACGCGCCCGATCCCCCGGATCGCTTCGTACGGGCGAGGATTCGGTGGCCGGGAACGCAATGTCATCCGGCCCGGCTGGTGCTCGATCTGCCATGACGGTCTCTTTCTGTGGGCCCTGGTCTCTCGGTTTTGGTCTACCTCCACCGTGCGACCGAGCCGGCCTGAACGCATCGGTCAGGTGACTTGCCCTGCGCCCCGTCATTGCGCCGAGACACATCTCGGCGCAATGACGTAGAGCTCCGTCCGTCGGCATGGAGCCGGCGTGGACGTATTGAGCTTCATCGGCGACGCGCTGCCGGGTGCACGCACGTTCAGGAACGAAGGCTCTTCAAGCCCGC
The DNA here is from genome assembly GCA_964412865.1 of uncultured Intrasporangiaceae bacterium. Taxonomy (GTDB): domain Bacteria; phylum Actinomycetota; class Actinomycetes; order Actinomycetales; family Dermatophilaceae; genus Leekyejoonella. The sequence goes on along the minus strand of CAYPQR010000127.1, from coordinate 4,708 downwards.
GCGGATTTCGCTGATCAGGATCCCGGGCTGCTCGAGAGCGGCGAAGTGTCCGCCCTTGTCGGCCTCGCCGTAATGGATCAGGCCACTGTAGGTCGCTTCGATCCAGCTTCGCGGCAAGCGTGGGATGTCTCGCGGGAACACCGTCACGGCGACCGGTAGCGTCAGCTTCGGGCCGGCCATGGTGGCCGTTCGGTTCTCCCAGTAGATGCGGGCGGATGATGCGGCACTGTTGGTGAACCAGTAGAGCGATATTGCGTTCAGCATGTCATCGGTGGCGAGCGCGTCCTCGGCGAGACCTTGATTGTCGGTCTTGGATTGGAACTTCTCGTAGATCCAAGCCGCTTGGCCGGCCGGAGAGTCCGCCAGGGCGAATCCGATCGTCTCGGGTCTCGTGCCCTGAACGTGGTTCGATCCTCCGAGGTCGCCGGCGTAGCGGGCGAGGCCATCCACGGCGTAGCGCTCGTCAGGAGACAACGTCTCGGGTATCTGCGCCGGAAATGCGTATGGGGTGCTCAAGTGAATCCCGAGGAGGCCCTCAGGACGCATGGCCCCGAGGGTGGTGGTCACGAGCGAACCCCAATCACCGCCATGCGCTGCCCAGTGCTCGTAGCCAAGACGCTTCATCAGCTCCACCCATGCTGCCGCAATGCGAGGAACTGTCCAGCCACTCTCGGTCGGCTTTCCCGAGAACCCGAATCCCGGAAGGGACGGGATGACGACGTCGAAGGAATCGTCGACGTCGCCTCCGAACGCGACCGGGTCGGTGAGAGGGCCGATGAGACTCAAGAACTCGGCGATCGTGCTCGGCCATCCGTGCGTCAAGATGATTGGCAGCGCACCGGGATTCTTCGATGTGGCATGAATGAAGTGGATATCGAGTCCGTCGATCGTGGTCAGGAACTGGGGCAGACGGTTGAGCTCCGACTCGAATCGTCGCCAATCGTACTGTTGCTCCCAGTACGCGACGAGCGACTTGGCGTTCTCCACGCGGACACCTTGTGACCAGTCGGGGACGGTCTCCGGGTCCGGCCACCGAGTCCTGGCCAGTCGCCGTTTGAGGTCAGCGATCTCGGAATCCGAAATCGCGACATGGAACGGGCGGACGAGGTTAGATGGTTCGCAGGTTGGTTCGACCATGGCTTGGTTCTCCTGAACAGTTGCTCTCTGTGCGGATGGAATGCGTACCCGTGCACTGCACAGGGGTGTGCAGCAGGTGAACTCGGACACGAGTGCCGGCGACCAAGAGGCTGGTACTGGTCATTGCGCCAGGCCTACCTCGGCGCAATGACGTACAGCTCGTACGCCCGACAAGGGCCGGCATCACTCAGACATGACGATGGGGCGCGGCGCGCAGTGCGTTCAACAGCGCGTCGATGTCGCTGCTCTTCTCGACGAAGTCGACCGATCCGGCGGCCACGGCCGCGGCGCGAAGCCCGCTTCGGACGCTCATGGCCACCACCGCGCAGCCGGGCCGTTGCGCCAGGTTGCGGACCAGCGCCAGACCGGTGGCGCTGTCGGGAAGGAGCACGTCGACGAGCGCGACCGAGGGATCGGTGCGCTCGGCAAGAGCCAACGCGCCGCCAGCGTCGGCGGCCTCGGCCACCACGACGAGGTCGTCCTCGAGAGCTATCGTGTGGCCCAGGCTTCCCCGGACCCGCGGGTCATCCTCCACCAGTAGCACGTTGACCGGTGCACTCGGACTGACGCCGACCTGTCGGGCGTCCTGCAACGCGCAACTCGGGCCGGCATCGGCGGTGCGCGGGCCCGAACCCCGGGAACCATCCACAGAACCAGTCTGAGGTCGGGTCGCCGTGACCGCATCTGTCACATGACCGATGCGGTCAGAGACATTCGTCGTGGTTGGACCCGGCACAGGTCGTGGCTCACGGGTTGCCTCCGGGGCCTGGCGCCAGGCCCTCTCGCACCGCCCAGAGCGCGGCCTGGGTGCGTGACATCAGCCCGAGCTTGGCCAAGATCGCCGATACGTGCGTACGCGCAGTGCGCTCGCTCATCACCAACCGCTCGGCAATCTGACGATTCGACGAGCCCGAAGCCACCAAGGCGAGCACCTCGCGTTCTCTCGGAGTCAGATCCCATCCCGTGCGACGAGGGCCTCGCACCGAGTCGGCGAGCAGTCGGGCCACGGCCGGGTCCAGGTGCGTCCGTCCGGCGACGGCGCCACGCACGGCGTCAGCGACCTGGTCTGCGTCGGCGTCTTTGAGCAGGTAGCCCGCTGCTCCCGCCTCCAGGGCAAGGCGCACTTTGGACTCTTCCACGAAGCTCGTCATAGCCACAACTTCGACCTCGGGCCAGCGAGCACGGATTTCGACGGTGGCAGCGACGCCGTCCATGACGGGCATCACAAGATCCATCAACACCACCTCGGGCAGGTGGCCGCCGGGTGCCATGATCGCGATGCGATCGATGGCCTGCCGGCCGTCGACGGCTTCGCCGACCACCTCGAGATCATCGACCAGTTCCAGGTAAGCAGCAAGGCCTGCCCGCACAACGCGGTGATCGTCGACGAGGAACACACCGATCGGGGCGGCCCCGGTCTCAGACATCGGGAGACTCCGTGGTCTGTTCGGCCTGGCCGAGGGGCACGGTCACGGTGACGGTGGTGCCGCCTCCGGGCGTGCTGTCGACGTTGAGCGTGGCCCTGATCGCTTCGGCCCGTTCGCGCATGGTCGAAAGACCCCAGTGCCCGCTGTGCTCGGCGGCGGTGTCGAACCCCTCGCCGTCGTCGCGCACCGTCAGTTCCAGGGCGTCGGCATCGGTGGTGACTATCACGGCGGCGGTCTCGGCTTGAGCGTGCTTCACCACATTGTGCAGGGCCTCGACCCCGATGCGGTACAAGTGTTCCTCCATGTCGGCATCGATGGCCACCCGCTTCTCGGGACCCTCCACCGTGATCGCGATCTGCTCCCTGGAGCTCAGGCCCGCTGACTGCTTGCGTAGCGCAGCGACCAACCCCTCCTCGCTCAGCGCCTCGGGACGCAACTCGAAGATGAGCGCCCGCATCTCGGCCTGGGCGCCGCGGGTCAGTTCGATCAGTCGAGAGACCGAGCGCCCGAGCCGGCTGTCACCGTCCACACCGGCGGCAGGCATCGAAAGCTGGGCGGTCCGCGCCTGCATGGTCATGGAGAACAGTGCCTGCGAGACGGAGTCGTGCAGGTCGCGAGCCAGGCGGGTGCGTTCGAGTGCCGCCGTCGCCTGCCGCGCCTGGGCGGCCAACCGCGCATTCATCACTGCCACGGCGGCCTGGTCGGCCAGCGCGGTGTAGAACGCGAGGTCCGCCTCGCTGGGCCGGTGCGCACCGGACGGCAGATACAGCACCAAACGGCCGAAGACGTCACCTCGCCACGACAACGGCGCATACACCTGCGACTGCCAATTCAGACTTCGCATGTCCGCGGCGAAGCTCGCGGTGGCAACGTTGGACTCATAGACAACGGGTGCGTCGGGCAGCACCACGGGTCTGCCGGCCAGGAGGGTCTGTCCGCCGGGGATCTCGGCGAAGGAGAGCACGCCGCCTCGGGGTGCCGGCTGCCAGGTCGCGGGCATGCCGTGGCTACCCACGACGGCCAGCTCTCCGTCCTCGTCTGCCACGACGATCACACAGGCTGTCGCCTGGGTGGCGTCGACGGCATGACGCGCGATCACGTTGCCGATCTGCTCGACGCTCGCCGTCCCGACCAACTGAGCGGATGTCTGGCCGAAGATCACGGCCCGGTGAGCCGCGTCGTGCTCGGCGGTGACATCCCGCAGGAACCCCACCCGATGGACGTGGCCGGCCACGTCGACGTCGTTGCGGGAGAGGACCACTTCGCGTTCGCGCCCATCGGGCCTGCACACTGTGGCGCGGTAGGGCCGGCCGAGCAGACGGGGCGATTCGGTGTACCGGGCTCGCTCTCGTGTCGGGAAGAAGGACAGCAGATCTTGCCCTCGCAGCTGTTCGAGGGAACAACCGAATAACTCGAGTGCCGCCGGGTTGGCGTAGACGAAATGCCCAAGGCCGTCCGCGCCGAGGGTGTTTCGGCGAAGGTGCTGGAGGTCGAGGATGACGATCGCATCCGGGGCCCCGGCAACCAGGGCCGCCAGGGCAGGAAGACCCAACGCCGCCGCCTCCGCCAGCAGCGAGGGCGACGAGCAGCGAGGGGACTCGCGCTCGACCTCCGTCATGTCACCTCCGAGAGAGGGCTGGATCGGGGTCTTCGACCTTGTTCCGTGTGCTGGAAGCGGATCTGCCGCCGGCTGCAACATACCGATCTGCAGGCGATCCCGACGTCGACGAGACCATCGAGCTCAAGATACAACCCTACTCTGCCTGCAGCCCGTTTCCGCCAAGATGTGCCCTGACGGCGGACCGGTCGAAGCAGACGAGTCGGTGTTCAATTGACCGGTTCTCCCCCCTTGGCATGCGTTGCTGGTAGCGGTGGGGTGTCAAGCTCCAAGAGAAGCCGAAGCGGTCCTCGATCCATCCGGGAGTGCAGGTGGGGAAGACGGGGTGGGTGAACGCGAGTGAACCGCTGTGTGCTTCGTGACGTTGAGGCGAGGCTCGAATAGATGGGTGGGGCCCGGACCCGGACGCGCCGGGCAATCCGCGATCTGACCGTGGACTGCGGCGGGGAGCAAGAGGTATGGGCTGGGCGCCGGCCGACATCACCCCGCCTGCTGCGCGAACCGCCTCCTGCTGCGCTCACGCGCC
>CAYPQR010000126.1:0-7661 GCA_964412865.1 uncultured Intrasporangiaceae bacterium | reverse complement strand
CTGAAGTTCGCCATCCGCGAGGGTGGTCGCACGGTCGGCGCCGGCCGGGTCACCAAGATCATCAAGTGACCTGATCTGCTGACGTAGATTCACCGCGGGAGGCCCCGAGTCCGTTGGACTCGGGGCCTCTTGCGGTATTCGATGCGTGCGAGAGCAGGCCGGTCACGATCGGTTTTCTCCTCAGACCACCTGCGCAGTGGTGTCATCGGGTGTCTAATCGGAAGGTCATGCTCCACCTCGAATCCGAGAGGGACCGCGCGACTCACCTGTCGACGGTCTCGAACAGGAGGATCACCATGAAGATCAGACGTCCCGCACGTCGCATGGTCACGGCCGCGGCCACCGTCGCGGCGGCGGCCGCCCTCGCCGTCACGGCGCCCGGAGGCGCCGCTCCGGCCACGGCTGCGGGTCATTCCGCCGTCCACCCGATGCTGCCTGCCAAGGCCATCTTCATCTCCGGGAAGGACGCGCCGCCCGGGCCGGCATACACACCGACCGCCCGTCAGTTCACACCGACCGGGATCCGATCGTCCTACAACATGCAGGCGCTCTACTCCGAGGGGCTGACCGGCAAGGGCAAGACGATCGCGATCGTGGATTCCTTTGGCTATCCGCAGGCCGGGGCCGACCTCAAGCAGTTCAGCGAGGACTACGGCCTGCCGATGATGTGCGGTATGCCGGATGTCGAATGCAAGGCGGGTATGCCGAAGTTCGACACCCTGACGTTCGGCAACCACCAGGTCAAGGCGCCACCGCCGAAGAGTAAGTCGCCTGGCCAGCAGGACTCCAACGCCTGGTCTCTCGAAGTCGCGCTGGACATCGAGTACGCCCACACCATCGCTCCGGAGGCCAACATTCTGCTCGTCGCGACGCCTGTCGCCGAGACCCTGGGCGTGCAGGGCCTGCCCAACATGATGAACGCCGAGCAGTACGTCGTCGATCACCACCTGGCCGACGTCGTCACGCAGAGCTTCGGCGCGGCCGAGGGCTCGTTCCACTCGACCCATGCGCTGCGCAACTTGCGGCACGCATACGTCTCCGGCACGGCCGCCGGCATCACGTTCATGGCATCGAGTGGTGACAGCGGAAGCACCGGATCGAAGAAGACGCCGGTGGGCAAGGGAGGTAGCCAGTTGCCGACGCCGCAGGTCGGCTACCCGGCATCCGACCCGCTGGTCACAGCCATCGGTGGCACCACGTTGTGCACCGACCCGTTCACCGGTGCAGTCGACTCCTCTCAGCCACCGGCGGAGTGCCAGGACAGTCCTGGGCAGCGTGAGGTCGGCTGGAACGGCTCGGGCGGCGGCTACAGCAATGTGTTCACGCGTCCGTCCTACCAGGACTCCCTGCCGGCCGGATCCGCGGCGATTCCCTCGAGTTCCCGTGGCGTGCCGGACATCTCGATGAATGCGAGCTGCACGTCCTATGTGGTCGTGCTTGACACCGCCCCCGGCTACGACGGCTACTACGGGCTGTGCGGCACCTCCGAGGCGTCGCCGATGTTCGCCGGTATCGTCGCCATCGCAGACCAGGCGGCCGGTCACGACCTCGGCAACATCAACCCGCGGCTCTACGCCATCGCGAATTCGCCGCAGTATTCCTCGGCGATCTACGATGTCACCTCCGGTGACAACACGCAGGCCGGCTCCGGTGTGCCCGGGTATGCCGCGGGCACCGGCTGGGATGCGGTGACCGGTCTCGGATCGGTCGGCGACGCGCACTCCTTCGTGCACGCCCTCGCCGGACAGTAGACGGATCCAGCAGTTCCGATACGCCAGGAAAGGACCCCGGGTCGCAGACCCGGGGTCCTTTCCTATCCACCGAGACGCCACTCCGCACACGCGAGACGTCATTTCGGCATGACGAACCGGGCTGAGGGCGCGACGGTCGATACGTAAAGATAGTCGCGTGACTTCATCGACGTATGCCGCCCGCCTGCCCGTCACCGGACGCCCGGCCCTGGTGGTCGGTGGGGATCAGGCGCTGCTCGGCGTCGTGTCGGCCCTGGTCGAAGCCGGCGCACAGGTGACCGTCGTCGCGCACCAGGTGGCGCCGGCCGTCGAAGATCTGGCCGGGAGGGGCGCACTCACCTGGGTGCGGCGCGACTGGAGCGCCGACGATCTCGACGACGTCTGGCTGGTCGTGGCATCGCGAGAGGATCCGGCGCTCGCCCGTGAGTGCGAACTCCGGCGGCTCTGGCTGCAGACCGAGGCGGCGACGACCGGGGCCGGCGATGACGGCGCGGCTCGACGCGTCGAGCACGGGGCCCGCGGCTCCGTCACGCTGGTGGGCGGCGGCCCGGGAGACCCCGGCCTCCTGACCCTTTCGGGGCTGAAGGCGCTCGAGGCCGCGGACGTGGTGGTGGCCGACCGCCTCGCCCCGCTCGCGGTGCTGGCCGACCTGGCGAACCACCCGACGATCGTCGACGTGTCCAAGATCCCGGGAGGTCGGGCGACCGCGCAGGAGAGGATCAACGCCCTACTCGTGGAGCACGCGTCGGCCGGCGCCCATGTGGTGCGACTCAAGGGCGGCGACCCGTTCGTGTTCGGCCGCGGCGGGGAGGAGGCGCTGGCCTGCGCGGAGGCGCACATCCCTGTGCGGGTCGTCCCGGGCGTGACCTCGGCCGTCGCGGCGCCGGAGCTCGCGGGCGTGCCCGTCACCCATCGCGGGGCGAGCCAGGGCTTCACGGTCGTGTCGGGCCATCTGCCACCCGGACACCCGGGCTCGACCGTGGACTACGCCGCGCTGGCGGGGGCGGGCACCACGATCGTGCTGCTCATGGCCGTCGCCAACCTCGACGCCATCGCGCGCGAACTGCTCGACGCCGGAATGCCCCCCGACACCGCGTGCGCGGTCGTCGCGGACGCAGCGCTGCCCAGCCAGCACGTCGTGCGCGCACCGTTGGAGAAGGTGGCCGCGGAAGCGGTGCGCGAGGGCATTCGCCCGCCGGCCGTCACGGTCATCGGCGAGGTCGGCCACGTCGGTGAGTCCGTGGCCGAGGCGCTGGGAGCGGGGCGCTGATCCGGGTCATCGCGCGGGCCCTGCGACGCCGGGCGGTTGCCGTCGGCCTCATCGGGGGCATGGCGGCAGATGCCGTCCTCGGCGATCCCCGTCGCTGTCATCCGGTCGCCGGATTCGGCCTGGTGGCAGCACATCTCGAGCGCCGCCTGTATGCACCGTCCCGCACCCGCGGGCTAGCCCACTGGTGCCTCCTCGTGGGAGGGTGCGCAGCCGTCGGGGCGCTGCTCGATCGCGTCGCCCGCCGGCCCGGCATGCGTGCGGCCGTCGTGGCCGTCACCACCTGGACGGTCGTCGGGGCACGCAGCCTCGACAGGGAGGCTGGGGCGGTGGAGGTCCTGCTGCACGACGGTGACGTCGTGGCCGCGCGCGAGCGGGTGCGCAGCCTTGTCGGGCGGCATACCGACGACCTCGGGGCCGACGAGATAGCCCGTGCCGTAGTCGAATCCGTCGCCGAGAACACGTCGGACGCTGTCGTCGCGCCGCTGCTCTTCGGCGCGGCCCTCGACGTGCCCGGCATGCTGGCATACCGCGCCGTGAACACGCTCGATGCCATGGTCGGTCACCGTTCGGCCCGATATGAGCAGTTCGGCTGGGCTGCAGCGAAACTCGATGACGGATTCAACATCGTCCCTGCTCGCGTCACGGCGTCGCTGGCGGTGCTGCTCGCCCCGACGGTCGGAGGATCGCCGCGGGCGGCGCTGCGTGCGTGGCGGCGCGACGCACGCAGGCATCCGAGTCCGAATGCCGGCCCGGTCGAGGCGGCCTTCGCCGGGGCGCTCGGTCGCCGACTCGGCGGACGCAATGTCTACGGTGAGATCGCCGAAGACCGTGGCGTTCTCGGTGACGGTCCCGCGGTCACGGCCGCGGACATCGGTCGTGCGCGGCGTCTCGCGCTGCTGGTCGACTGCGCCGCCTGCGCACTTGCCGTCGCGCTGCGCGCCGCGAGGTGAATCGCCGCCGCTGTGTGCTCGCGGGACTCCCGCGCTGTCGCGGGGGATATGAGTGGCCGCGTCGTGACGGGGCCCTCGCGGGGTCTGACCACACCCCGCGAGTGGACGTGGACCCCGCGAGTGGGGGTGGGCCCCGCGAGCGGGACGGGTCAGTCCCGCGGACCGGAGGGTATGAACGGCAGGCCTGCCGGAGCCCCCGTGGCGAGCAGGTCGGCCAGCCGGTCGAGGTCGAGGTGCTCCTCGACCAGGTCGGCCAGCCGGTCGAGACGTGCCTGGCGCGCGCCCTCGAACGACACGTCGGGCGAGGGCGCGAAACCGGCGCAGCCGGCCGCGTCGGCGGCTCGGCTCAGGAATGCGCGGCGGAAGGCGTCGCCCTCCAGCAGGCCGTGCCACATCGTGCCCCAGACGTGCCCGTCACGGGCTCCGTCGAGAAAGGGAATCGCGGTGCCGCCACGGGTGATCCGGCCATGGTGGATCAGGTAGCCCTGCGCAGGCACCCCCAGCGCGCGGCCCTCGACGAGTGCCAGCGACTTCGAGCGATCGAACACCGTCGTGAGCTCCAGCAGGCCGAGCCCGGGCGTGCATACCGGCTGTCCGGCCTCCACGCCGTCGGGATCATCGATCGTGGTGCCGAGCATCTGGGCGCCGCCGCAGATGCCGAGCACCGGCCGTCCGGCTGCCGCATGGGCGATGATCGCGCGGTCGAGGCCGCGTTCACGCATCCAGGTCAGGTCGGCGACGGTGGAGCGGGTGCCGGGCAGCACGATCAGGTCGGCACCGGCGAGTCCGGCCGCGCGGCGAACGAAGGTCACGTCGACCTGTGGCTCGAGGCCGAGGGCGTCGATGTCGGTGAAGTTGCTGATGCGGGGGAGTTGCACGACCGCGACGCGCAGCGTGCCCGCCTCGCCCGGCTCTCGGCGGGGACGTGACTCGAGGGCGAGCGCGTCCTCCGAGTCGAGCCACATGCCGTCGGCCCACGGCACCACGCCGTAGGTCGGGCGGCCGGTGAGCGTGCCCAGCTGGTCGACGCCCGGCGCCAGCAGCGCCGGGTCGCCGCGAAACCGGTTGACGACGAAGCCTGCCACCAGTCGCTGGTCGTCCTTGTCGAGCAGGGCCAAGGAACCATAGAGCGACGCGAAGACCCCGCCACGGTCGATGTCGCCGACGACGACCGTCGGCATCGAAGCGTGCTGAGCCAGGCCCAGGTTGACGTAGTCCCAGGGGCGCAGGTTGATTTCGGCGATACCGCCGGCGCCTTCACAGATCACTGCGTCGAATCGGGAGCTGAGGTCGTCGAATGCGGCGAATGCCGCGTCCCGCAGGTGCCGCCGACCGCCGGCATACTCCTGGGCCTCGAGACGTCCCGCCGGCTCACCCATCACGACGACCTGACTGCGCCGGTCGCTGCTGGGCTTGAGCAGCACCGGATTCATGGCGGGTTCGGGCATCGCGCCGGCGGCCACCGCCTGGATCCACTGGGCGCGCCCGATCTCGGCGCCCGCCGGCGTCACCATCGAGTTGTTCGACATGTTCTGAGCCTTGAACGGTGCGACCCGCATGCCGCGCCGCGCGAACGCCCTGCACAGCGCCGTGGTGATGACGGTCTTGCCGGCGTCGGATGTGGCGCCGGCCACCAGGAGGCTGTGGGTCATGCGACGACACTAGCGAGGCCGGTCGCGCTGCGGAGCACCCGCATGCGGAGTTATACAAGAGACATTGTGTAAGTGGAGGAGGCTTCCTAGCCTCGTCACATGCCTCGCAAGACTGCCGACGCACGGCACCAGGAGACCCGGCCGATGACGAATCAGGACGAGACCACGGCTCTGGTCGAGACCCTGATCGCGCTGCACCACCCGACCCGCCGGATGCTGTATGACGCGCTGCTGGTGAACGGACCCATGTCCGTGGGCCGGATCGCGGAGCTGACGGGTCTCGCCGTGGGGAGCGTCAGCCACCATCTGGGCAGACTCCACAAGGCCGGATTCGTCACACCCGCACCTGAACTCGCTCGCGACACCCGTGAGTCCTGGTGGCGCCACGTGCCTCGCCGGCTGTCGTGGAGCAGCGACGACCACCAGGAGGGCACCGCGGCGCACGAGGTGACACGGGCTGCCGAGCGGATCAACGATGCATACAACTCGCGGGCACGCGAGCAGTGGCAGCAGACGCGCGCCTCATTGCCGGCCCCATGGGACACGCTCGGCATCGCCAGCGACTCCCTCGTGATGGCGACGCCCGAACAGTTCGAACGGCTGCACCAGGGGGTCGAGAGTCTGATCAGAGCCTGGCGCGAGGACTGCCTGGCCGACGAGGCCGCCCGCCCTGAGGCGGATCGCATGCCGGTGCGTGTCGTGGCGACCGCCTTCCCGAGCGGGCCGGTGCAACCATGACCACGACAACGTCCGACGATGCGGTGTTGATCGGCCCGGAGCCACCACGCATCAGCCGCGATCGGATGGTCATGGCCTGGCTCGGGGTGGTCGGCGCGTCCTATGTGGGCGACGCGGCCTGGCTGGTGGCGCTCGCATGGACAGCCGTGCGCGATCTGTCGCCGACGGCTGCCGGCCTGGTCGTCGCCATCGGAACGGCCCCGCAGGCGGTGCTCATGCTGGTCGGCGGCGTCGTCGCCGACCGGTTCGACCCGCGCCGTGTGCTGGCGTGCGGCGCCCTGGGGCAGGGAGCCACGCTTGTCGTGGGCGCGACGGTCTGGGCGACGGGAGCACACGAGGGCGTCGTGCTGTTCGGCATCGCGCTGACCTTCGGAGTCGCCGCCGGCCTGACCCTCCCGTCGCTCAACACCCTGAGGCGCCAGCTGGTGCGTGCCGACGACCTCACGACCCTGAGCGGATGGACGCAGGTGTCCGGCAGGATCGCCAGGCTGCTCGGCGCTCCGATCGGTGCCTTCCTCGTGGCCCGTGCGGGCCTGGGGGTGATCATGCTGGTTGATGCGGCCACGTTTGCTGCCGTCGCGGCCACGATGTGGTGGGTCGTGCGGCCGCGATACCACGTGCCGAGGGCACGGTCGGCAGGGTGGCCGGCGAGCCTGCGCGGAGGTATGCGTTATCTGGTGGCGACCCCGGTTGCCCGGACGCTCGTGCTCGGTCTGTCGAGTCTCAACGTCTTCGTGAGCCCGGTCATCGGCATCGGAGTCGCCATGAACGTCAACGGATCCCACTGGTCGTCGACGTGGCTCGGCTGGAGCGAGGCGGTATTCGCGGCGGGTGCAATCGTGGGCTCGCTGGTCGCGGTGCGATGGCGACCGGATCGTATGGCGGCGACGGGATTTCGCGCGCTGGTCGTGCAGGGCGGCGCAATCGCTCTCGCCGGGGCGGGACACCGGGCGGTGCTGCTCGGGGCCATGGTGCTTCTCGGTCTCACGGCCGGGCTGGCCAGCGTGTGGCTCTCGGCGACGTTCCTGGTCGCGATCGCGCCGAGCCATCTCGGTCGCGTCTCGTCGGTCGCGAACCTCGGAGACCTCGCCCTGCTGCCGATCGTGACGCCGATCTTCGCCGCATACGCGCACCGGACGTCCGTGCCGGCGGCGACGGCCACCTGCGGCCTGGCGATGGCGCTGTTGTGCGTCGTGTTCGCCATGCGACCTGAGGTCCGGTCGTTGCACCGGCCCTGAAACAATGGGCCCCGCGGGACGCCCGCATCAGCAGTCCAGACTTGAGAGGTCATTGTGTCATC
>CAYPQR010000125.1:0-7670 GCA_964412865.1 uncultured Intrasporangiaceae bacterium | reverse complement strand
CGTCGCGTCCGAGCAGGGCCGCGGCGTGCCGTCCTGCGGCAGCGGCGGTCACGAACGACGCCTCGTCGGCGCCCAGGTCGCGGCCCATCGTGCGCAGAGGGACGGGGCATGCCTTCAGGGCCGCACGCAATCCGTCGGTCGGCACGTCCACGCGGCGCATACGGCCTCGTGAAAGACGCACGAGCTCGTCGGCCTGGGCGCTGACCCGCTCACCGAAGGCGCCGCCCAGACGGGGCACCGGAAGGTCCGCCGGCACCAGAGCTACGCGGCCATACGCCGTCATGCTGTGATGGGAGATCCCACGATGCCGCGGCCGGCCGTCGGCCTCGGACACCCGGAGGGACGCGACCGGGCGACCGGCGAGAGTTGCTGCGGCGTTGATCGCCTCACCGGTGCTGGTGCCGGAGAATCCCCAGCGGGTGCCCGTGCCGAGATTGCCCGGGCCCTGGCTCACGATCGCGACGTCCGCCTTCAGGACGAGCCGCGCCGCGAGCAATCCGGTGTGCACGTTGACCGCCTCCAGGTCGCCGCCGAAGGACTGGCCGACGGTCACAGTGCCCACCAGCCAATCGGCGTCGCGAAGCATGGACACGGTCTTCGAGAACGCGATCGGCAGCGCACCACCGTCGGTCATGACATAGGCGACACGCGGTGATGCTCCGGCGGACTCGCGCAGGCCCGCGACGATTGCCGGAAGCGCCGAGTGCAGGTCGGCCGTGACGACCGGCATACCGTCGACGGCATCGGCGTCCGCGAGCAGGTCGTGGTGGGGGCTCTCCTGCTCGTCGGCGCCGAGCACCATGTCCTGCAGCGGCGTGTATCGCGCCTTCACGATGTGACCGGGGCCGGACGCCGGATCCGCGGGAAGGCGATCGGGGAGTGCGACGACCAGCGCGAGTCCACCGGTGCCGAGGCCCCGGTCCTGGGTCGTGACGTTCAGCAGCACGCGGTCTCCGACGTCCGGGGTGCCCGTGATCGAGGTGTAGGCCAGCGCCCGTCGAGGGACACCGGCGGTGTCCTGGTCGACCACGACCTCGACGATCACGGCACGGCCCCACCGCTCGCCGATGGAACGGACGGTGCCGCTGCGCCACGTGATCACATGGCGCACACTAGTCCGAGGTGATCGACTACGGTCTGACTATGCCCAATTCCTCGCCGGCGGCGAAGACCGAACGCCTGCTCAATCTGGTGATCTGTCTGCTCTACACGCGCCAGCCCCTGGGCAAGCAGCGCATCCGCGAGGCGGTGCCGCAGTACGGCCAGGCGAGCAGCGACGAGGCGTTCGATCGGATGTTCGAGCGTGACAAGGACGAGTTGCGCGACCTGGGCATCCCATTGCGCACGGAGCCGCTCGACTCGCTGTTCGACGACGAGCCGGGATATCGCATCGACCGCCGCGAATATGCCCTGCCCGAGATCACATTCGAACCCGACGAGCTCGCGGTGCTCGGGCTGGCGAGTCGCACCTGGCAGCACGCCAGCCTGGCCGGCGCGGCGGCGACCGCGATGCGCAAGCTCGAGGCCGCGGAGGTCGAGCGCGACGAGGGCTCGATCATCGGCCTCGAGCCGCGGGTGCGCACGACCGAGCCGGCCTTCACACCGGTCAAGGATGCGGTGTTGCGCCGTCAGGCGGTGCGTTTCACCTATCGCAAGCCCGGCGGGGCCGCGGAGCAGCGCGAGGTGCAGCCGTGGGCGGTGACCAACTGGCGGGGCCGCTGGTACGTCACCGGCTGGGACACGAGCCGTGAGGCCGTACGGGCGTTCCGGTTGAGCCGCATCGAGGGGCGAGTACGCGCATCCGGCCGCGCCGGCGCATACGAGATCCCGGAGGACCACGATCCGGTCGGGCAGATCGCCGGGACGGAGCCTGCCGGGCGGTTCCAGCGCGGTGTATTGAGGGTGCGCGCGGGCGCGGGCCGCGCGCTGCGGAGGCGTGCCGCGGCCGTCCAGGAGCTGGATGGTCAATGGTCGCGACTCGAGGTGGAGTTCGGTGACGCCGAGGTGCTGGCCGATGAGATCGCCGAGTTCGGGCCATCCGTGACGGCGATCGAGCCGCCGGAGCTGGTCGCCGCGGTGGTGCGGCGGCTGCGGGGTGCCGTCCGAGCCAACGAGGAGGGGTGATGGCGTCGTCCGAGAGCGCGACCCGACGGCTGGCACGGCTGCTCACGATGGTGCCGTGGCTGGTCAATCGGCAAGGTATCGACATCGACGAGGCGGCACGTGAACTCGGTGTCGATCGCGCCCAGATCGAGGCCGACCTGAGTTTGCTGTTCGTATGCGGCACACCCGGCCACATGCCCGACGACCTGATCGAGGCCGAGTGGGAGCACGGCCGGGTCTTCCTGCGCAATGCGGACACCATCGCGCGGCCGTTGCGCCTCGGGCGGGACGAGGCGATGGCGCTGACGGTCGGCCTGCGGGCCCTGGCCGCGGTGCCGGGGATCGAGGAGCGCGACGCGATCGACCGCGCCCTGGCGAAGCTCACGCAGGCCGCCGGCCTCGCGCAGGAGGACGCCGCACGGGTGCAGGTGGCCCTCAGCGACGACGACCACGCGCAGACTCTGGCCACCCTCCGGTCGGCGGTCTCACGCAATCGCCGGGTGCATCTGCGATATCTCGTGCCGGCACGAGACGAGTCGACGGAGCGTGACGTCGATCCGATGCGCCTGGTCGCCCTGAGCGGTCACTGGTACTTCGAGGGCTGGTGCCACCGGGCCGAGGACGTGCGGCTGTTCCGTCTGGATCGGGTCGAGGAGGTGACGGTGCTGGACGAGGACGGCACGCCGCCGCAGGTCGCGGTGCCGCGCGACGTCGAGACGTCACTGTTCACCCACGGACCGGACGACGTGACGGCCACAGTCCGGCTCGAGCCGGAGGCGGCCTGGGTGGTCGACTATTACCCGGTGGAGCAGGTCGACCGCGACGAGGACAGCGGCCGGTTGACGGTGCAGTTGCGCACCGCCGACATGCGGTGGCTGGAGCGCCTGGTCCGGCGGTTGGGCGGCGCCGCGCGGGTCGTCGAGCCGGAGTCGCTGCGGCGCCGGGTCGCCCACGGTGCGGCGCAGGCGCTGGCGCAGTATGGCGCCGGCGACCCGTCCGGCGGGTGATCCGTGTCCGCCGTCGTGTGTCGCACACCCGGTCATCGCGTAGACTGGATCAATCGGCGCCGCTCACGCCGACCGGACGTGCCTTTCGACCAGGCCAGAGATTGAGGATCCTTAAGCACCATGTTGAGAAACATCTTCGACGGATGGCACATCGTCATCCTCGTCATCCTCGTCATTGCGATCTTCGGCTGGAAGCGGCTGCCCGATGCCGCGCGTAGCCTCGGCCGGTCGGCACGCATCCTCAAGAGCGAGGTGGACGGGATGAAGGACGACCACAAGAGTGATGCGTCCGGCCAGACCGTTCCGGGCCAGAAGGCCGACCCGCAGACTCCGCCCGCTCAGGGCGGCACGCCCTCGGCATACCCGCAGAACGACGGTTCACAGTCGACACCGCGACAGCACAGCGACGGCACCGGCACGGGCGCCTGACCGGCGTCCGTGAACGTCCCGGCGGAGGATCCTTGTGGCAACCGTTCTGCGGCATAAGGACAACCCCGAGGGGAAGATGACTCTCGGTGAGCATTTCCGAGAGTTTCGTCGCCGTGTCCTGATCTCGGTCATCGCCGTCTTCGGCGGTGGCGTGGTCGGTTGGCTCCTCTATGACCGGGTCATGCAGTGGCTGCAGGAGCCGCTGCTGCAGGTCGCCGCGGAGCGACACGTCGCGATCGACGACGTGCGCCTGAATTTCGGCGCGAACGGTGTCACCGACGCTTTCGGCATCAAGCTGAAGATCGCCCTGTGGATCGGCATCATCATCTCCAGCCCGGTCTGGCTGTGGGAGATCTGGGCATTCCTGGCACCGGGTCTGACCAAGAAGGAGAAGCGCACCGGTCGGCTGTTCCTCGGAGCCGCGGTGCCGCTGTTCCTGCTCGGCTGCTACGCCTCGACCCTGGCGCTCCCCAACGCGGTGCGGTTCCTGCTCGGCATCACGCCGGAGGGCGCCGTCAACTACACCAACGCCGAGGCCTACATCGCGTTCACCACCAAGTTCATCCTGGCCTTCGGCATCGCCTTCCTGCTGCCGGTGTTCCTGGTGGGGCTCAACGCCGCACACGTCTTTCCGGGCCGCATCATGCTCAAGGGGTGGCGCGTCGCGGTGATGGTCATCGCCGTGTTCGCGGCGATGATGAGCCCGAGCCCCGATGCCTGGTCGATGCTGGCGCTCGGCGTGCCGATGGTCGTGCTCTACTTCGCAGCCGTGGGTATCTCGTTGTTCATGGACCGGCGTCGCGAGAAGCGTGACCGACCCGACTGGGCCGACCTGCCGGACGACGACCGCTCCGCGTTGTGACCAGGATGCGCCAGTAACCTGGCCGCATGGCGACCGCACCCAGGCATTCGGCGCAGCGCCGCCGGCTCGACAGCACACACCTGACACGGTTCGCGCAGGCATACGACTTCCCGCTCGACCCGTTCCAGTTGCGCGCCTGCGAGGCCGTGCAGGACGGCTCGGGCGTGCTGGTGGCCGCCCCGACGGGTGCCGGCAAGACGGTGGTCGGCGAGTTCGCGGCATACCTCGCGCTCGTCAGCCGGCGCAAGACCTTCTACACGACGCCGATCAAGGCGCTGTCGAACCAGAAGTATGCCGACCTGTCGGCCCGGCACGGCGCCGACAAGGTCGGCCTGCTCACCGGTGATGCGTCCATCAATGGTGAGGCACCCATCGTGGTCATGACGACCGAGGTGCTCCGCAACATGATCTATGCGGGTTCGCGCACCCTCGACGGACTCGGGTTCGTGGTCATGGACGAGGTGCATTATCTCGCCGACCGGTTCCGCGGCGCGGTGTGGGAGGAGGTCATCATCCAGGTGCCGCAGGACGTGCAGGTCATCTCGCTGTCCGCGACCGTCAGCAACGCCGAGGAGTTCGGTGACTGGCTGCGCGAGGTGCGCGGCGACATGGAGGTGATCGTCGAGGAGCACCGGCCGGTGCCGCTGTGGCAGCACATGATGGTCGGATCGCGCATCTTCGATCTCTTCCGCGACGACGACGGGGACGAGTTGCGGATCAACCCCCAGCTGTTGCAGCGGATCGCCCAGGTGGAGGCAGGCACCGATCGGCACGGCAGCCGGGCCGACGCCGGCGCGCCTCGTGGCAGGAGGGGCCGGCCGCGCGGCAGACATCCGCAGGGGCCGGTTCGTCACGGCCGTCCACCGCGAGGACCGAGCCGCGCCGAGGTGATCGACGCGCTGGACCGCGACGGCCTGCTGCCCGCGATCACCTTCATCTTCAGCCGGGCCGGATGCGAAGCCGCCGTCGGACAGCTGCTCGCCTGGGGGACACGGTTGATACCCGAACAGTCCGGGGCCCGGATCCGCCGGATGGTCGAGGAACAGGTGTCGACCATCCCGGACGAGGACCTGACCGTGCTCGGCTACTGGGACTTCGTCGAGGGGCTCAGCCGCGGGTTCGCGGCCCATCACGCCGGGATGCTGCCCGCGTTCCGGGAGATCGTCGAGCAACTGTTCACCGCCGGCGAGATCAAGGCGGTCTTCGCGACCGAGACGCTCGCGCTGGGGATCAACATGCCGGCCCGCACCGTCGTGCTCGAAAGGCTGGTGAAGTTCAACGGCGAGACGCACGCCGACGTCACACCGGCCGAATACACGCAGCTGACGGGCCGGGCGGGTCGTCGCGGCATCGACATCGAGGGGCACGCGGTCGTGCTGCACACGCGGGGGCAGGATCCGCACTCGGTCGCGGGCCTGGCATCGACACGCACCTATCCGTTGCGCTCCAGCTTCGTGCCGACTTCGAACATGGCGGTCAATCTGGTCGACCAGGTCGGCCGGGCCCGAGCTCGCGACGTGCTCGAGGCCTCGTTCGCCCAGTTCCAGGCCGACCGCTCGGTCGTCGGCGTCGCGGCGGCGATCCATCGCAACGAGGAGGCGCTCGAAGGGTATGCGGACGCGATGCGCTGCCATCTGGGCGACTTCGCCGAGTATGCCGCCCTGCGGCGTGAGATCGCCGACCTGGAGAAGGCTTCGGCCAAACGGCGGGCCTCGAGCCGGCGCGCGGCCGCGGCGGTTTCGCTGGCGAAGCTGCGGCGCGGTGACGTCGTGCGCATTCCGTCGGGGCGGAGGGCGGGCCTTGCCGTCGTCATCGACACGCATCCGTCGGGGCGCCACCAGGACGCGGCGCCCCTGTTGCTGACTGCGGGCGCTCAGGTGCGACGACTCACCGACAGCGATGTGACGGGCGCAATCGAGCCCGTCATGCACCTCGAGATCCCCCGGTCCTTCCACGGGCGCAACCCGAAGGCTCGCAAGGATCTCGCAGCGACATTGCGTGCCAAGGCGCCGAAGGATCCTCCGCCGCCGAAGGACGCCGGGCCGGAGGAACTCGACGAGGATCGCGAACGCGACGAGATCACACTGCTGCGCGAGAAGGCGCGCCGGCATCCGTGTCATGAGTGTCCTTATCGTGAGCAGCATGCACGGTGGGCGGAGCGGTGGTGGCGGCTTCGCCGGGAGACGGACGGGCTGCAGCGCAAGGTCGAAGGGCGCACGCATACCGTTGCCCGGACGTTCGACCGCATCTGTGATCTGCTGGCCGAACTGGGCTATCTGACTGACGACGGTGCGGCCGTCACCGACGACGGTCGCCTGCTGCAGCGGATCTACACCGAGAAGGACCTGCTGGTCGCCGAGTGCCTCCGCCACGGTGTGTGGGGGCGCCTCGACCCGGCATCGCTGGTGTCGGTCGTGAGCGCACTGATCTACGAGCCCCGCAAGGAGTCCGAGGGTGGTGAGCCGCGGATACCGAACGACTGGGTCGGCGACGCATACGACTCGATGCGGCAGATGTGGGGTGATCTGCTGCAGCGGCAGAGCGCCCACCGGCTGGCGCCGATCGCCGAGCCGGATGCGGGTATGGCGTGGGCCGCGCACCGCTGGGCGAGCGGGGCACGGCTCGAACTGGTGCTGCGCGACAGCTCTTTGACGGCAGGTGATTTCGTGCGACGGTGCAAGCAGATCGTCGATCTGCTCGGTCAGATCGCGGCGGCCGCGCCGGAAGCTGCCCTTCGCCGGAGTGCTCGCAAGGGCATCGACCAGGTCATGCGCGGCGTCGTCGCCGCCGACCGGCTCGACTGAGCCCGGGGCAGGCACCGCCAACCAGCTGGTCGAGTAGCCGGGGGAACGAAGCGCTGGCTGGTCGAGTAGCGAGCGCCCTGGCGCGAGCGTATCGAGACCTCGCAACATGTCCTGTCAACTCGACCCCGCCGAGACTCATCCTGGCCGCGCTCCACATGCTCGAAAGCATGTCGGATAAGTCGGTGGAAACCCTTGAAATACGGCGGCATTCAGCTGGAATAGACGTATGTTCGATGACAGGCCCGAGGGATCCCAGCCGGTGCGGGAGCCGCACTGGCTGACGGCCTTGTCGGGCCTGTTCGCCCCGGACCCGGTGACGGGCTGGATGGACACCGATGCGGCGCTGGAGGCGATGGCGTGGCTGGGCGAGCAGGTCTTCACCCAGTCTCAGACCGATCGGGGGTTCCACTCGCGGGCGTCGCTGCAACACCAGGTGGAGGCGACCGCGCGCGCCTCGAACACCCT
>CAYPQR010000124.1:0-7686 GCA_964412865.1 uncultured Intrasporangiaceae bacterium | reverse complement strand
CGTCAGGCGCCTGTCTGCACAGCCCTCAACTCGACGAATTTGCCGTCCTGGCGCGCCTGCCCGCGCACTCCACGCCCGGGCGCACGCACGGAGATGCGGGTGCGATCGGCGCGGAAGAGGTCGCGGGAGAACTCGAAGGGTGTCCCGTCGGCGTCGACTGTGGTGCGGGTGATCGCGAGCAGCGGCGCGTCCGGGGTGATGCCGAGCAGCGACGCCTCGTCGTCGGTCGCCGACACGACCTCGATCATCTCCTCGGCCTGGCCGGGCTCGAGCCCGAAGACATCGGCGAGCAGCTCATAGAGGGAGCCCCCGAGCGCACACTCCAGCAGACCGTCGAACCGGTCCGCGGGGAACTGCGCATGATCGAGCGAGATCGGCGTGCCGTCGGCCAGGCGTATGCGCCGGATCTCGATGACCGCTGCGCCCTCGCCGAGATGCAGTGCCTCGCGGGCGCTCTCGTCGGCACGCACCACCTGCGTGGACAGGATCCGGCTGCCCGCGACATACCCCTGGCGGGCAAGGTAGGCGGGCACGCCGGCGACCTCGGACAGGTCGCGGTCGACCTTCGGGTGGCTGACGAAGGTGCCACCATTGCGGCCGGTGGCACGTCGCACCATTCCCGCCTCCTCCAACGAGGCGAGCACGTGCCGGAGGGATGCACGGCTCACGCCATAACGCTCCGACAGTTCACGCTCACTGCCCATGCGATCGCCCGGCTGCCATGAGCCGCCGTCGATCTCGGACACGATGCGGCGACGCAACTCCTCGGTCACCGCGTGCGAGCTGCTGGTGCCACCCATACCATCTACCGCCCCTCCGGCCTCGTCTGGTCTGACCAAATCATGGTACGTGCTCGCGGCCGTCGAGGTGTGGTCGCGGTGCCGTCAGATCTCCTGCAGGGCCTCCACCGACTCCGGGAGCACCTGACCGCCGTCGACGACGAGCGTCTGCCCGGTGATGTATGCCGCCTCGTCCGTGGCGAAGAACAGCGCCGCGTGCCCGATGTCGGCCACGTCGCCGAGCGACCCGAGCGGCACCGATGCGGCCATCTGGTCGAGGTAGTCCTGGCCCATCCCGTCGAGACCCTCGGTGACGATGTTGCCGGGCATGACGGCGTTGATGGTGATCTTGTGCGGAGCCAATTCCATTGCGGCCGTGCGGATGAAGCCGAGCTGTGCAGCCTTGCTGGCTCCGTAGTGCGACCATCCCGGGAAGCCCGTGATCGGGCCGGTGATGGACGACGTGACGATGACGCGGCCGTGGCCGCACGACTGGAGGTGCGGCAGGCAGGCCTGCACCGCATACACGGTGCCCTTGAGGTTGATGCCGAGCACCTCCTCGAGCTGCTCCGGAGTCATGTCACTCAGTCGCACGCTCGGGAAGACTCCGGCGTTGGCGCACAGGATGTCGATGCCGCCCATGACCTCGACCGCGTATGCGGCCAGTTCGTCGCACGACGACCGGTCTGCGACATCGACGGTGCGGCCGAAGACGTCGTAGCCCTGGTCGGCGAGACGGGAGACGGCGGATCGCACGCCATCGGCGTCTCTTCCGCTGATCAGCACTTTGGCGCCCGCGGAGGCGAAGGTGCTGGCGATGCCGAAGCCTATGCCTCTGCTTGCGCCGGTCACGACGACGGATCGTCCTTCGATGGAGGTGAACATGATGGTCCTCACTCGTGGTCGGTGGTGCGGCTACAGGCTGGTGCCGCCGGAGGTCAGATAGCGTTCGCCGAGGTCACAGGTGCCGGCGGCATAGTCGGGTCCCTTCTCCTGCACTTCCCTGGAGTGGGAGTGCGAGCCCATCCAGGCCACCAGCATCAGGCGCCGAAGCATGACGAATGTCGCGAGCATCGCGACGTCGTCGCCGCCCAAGGGGGCCTCGCGCCGATAGCCGCGCACCCAGGCATCCTGCCAGTCCGGCAGGCGGGGGTCATCCTCGATGAAGGACACGGCAGTGCCGAAGTCATAGAGATACCAGGAGAATCCGGCGTCGTCGAAGTCGATCACGTTGGTCGTGTCGCCATCGACGAGCAGGTTCGCGAGACGGAGGTCGGCGTGCACCAGACCGAAATGGTCGTCATCCGTGCCCCATGCGTCCAGCCGGCGGTGGATCAGGTCCGCGACCCGGGTCAGGTGGGCCTCCTCACCGGGGCCGATGCCGATGCCGTCCTGCCAACGTCCCCAGCGCGGCCGCTCGCCGAGCGTGTGCTCCCAATCCCATGAGAACCGGTGGAATCCGCTGGGGCGACGCCAGTGCCGGGCATGCTGGTGCAGACGGGCCGTGAGGCCGCCGAGAGTTTCGAAGTCGGCCTGACGGATCTTCTGCTCGTCGGGCTCGATCCCGCCGATCCGCTCGAACAGCACGACATGCCGGCTCCTGCCGTCCAGGTCGATGGTGACGACCCGGCTCCCGTCGCAGGCCGGCACGGGCACGGGAGTGTCGATCCCGGCGTCCGTGCGCAGCGCCTGCAGCCAGTCGAGCTCGGACTCGATCGAACGGACCGGATGGTAGTTCTCCCGGTGCACGCGCAGGATGCCCTCGCGTCCGTCGGCGGGGTCCTCCATGAGGTAGGTCGCGTTCTCGGACAGGTTGATCATCCGCAGACCGGTGCGATCCGAGACGCCATAGCGGCTGAGTGCGGCGCGTGCGACCGTGTCGTCGGCGTCCGTGTCGGGCGTCATATGGGCGGTTCCTTTCGTCGCGTGGCGCGGCGTCGTCAGTGCTCGCGGCCGTCGATGCTCCGCAGCACCTCGGTGATGCGGTCGCGGGCTGTGGTCACGTCTGGCCGGCTCCCGCCGATGAACAGTCGGCCGGCCGCTCCGATCATCTGCACATCGACGATGGTGACCCCCGGCGCCGCGCGCTCCGCCTCGTTCGCTGCGACCGCGGCGAACAGCGCGGGCGCGACTTCATACACCAGGAGGCATTCGCCGGGGACGAGCATCGACCCGCCGCGCGTGCGGTTGAGGATCGTGGCGTGCTGGTCGGTGATGTGCTCGATGACGTCCTGATAGAGCACCTGGGGACGCAACTGGTCGCTGGATTTCGACCCGGTGCCGTCGAGGATGGCCTGCCCGGCGCGCGTCACGTCGTCGAGACGTCGAGAGTGCACCTCCAGCACGCCGAACTGCCGCTCGACATAGAGGATCCCGGGCACCACGTCCGGCACCTCCCGCAGCGCCAGATCGAGCACGCGCTGGATGGCGAGCGCGGGCGATACCTCGACGATCAGCGCGTGATCGCCCTGATACGGCGGATATCCGCGGGCGCGCGTGGGGGTGCCCATGAACGCGGCGAACTGCCGCTGCAGGTCTTCCACCATCAGGTAGACCCGCAGATCGGTCTGGGGGACGGTGCTGCTCACCGGCCACCTCCTTGTGGTCGGAGGATGCTACTTCGCCGAGATGTCGAAGTGCGCCCCGAGTTCGGCGTGCGGGCGGGGGATGACGTGCACGCTGACGAGTTCGCCGACCTGGGAGGCGGTCTCGGCGCCGGCCTCCGTGGCCGCCTTGACGGCCCCGACCTCGCCGGTGACGACGACGGCGACCAGGCCGTCGCCGACCTCCTCGCGGTCGGTGATGGTCACATTCGCGGCCTTGACCATGGCGTCGGCGGCAGCGAGGGCCGCGACGAACCCCTTGGTCTCGATCATTCCGATGGCGCTGCTGGACATTGCTGCTCCTTGGTTGGTGATGCGGATGGTCTATTCGGTGGCCGGGCCGGAGCCTGCGGGGTCGGCGTCGATCGAGCCGATGATGAGGGCGTCGATCGGGGGTGGGGGCCCGGTGAACCAGTGGGACGCGACGGATCCCTGGGCGATCAGCACGCGTTCGCCGATGCCGACGCCGAGCACGTCGAACGCGATGAGGGGGTTGCCCGCGGGCTCGACCTCCACTCGCAGGAGGGCCCCGCTGGGCAGTCCGTCGATGCGGCGGGTGGACCAGATGTTTCCGGTGACGACGGCGGTGATCATCGGCGCTCCTTCTCGATGGGCACACGCAGGGCGCGGGCCCGCTCGCGCCCGAGTGGGGTGAGCACGGCACGGGGGCCGAGAACGATCCGCGCACCGGCGTCGGCCGCCTGAGCCACGCGCCTTTCGGTGACGGCGCCGGACTCGATGCGGTGCACCGATCCCGCGGCGGCAGGGGAGGAGGAGCCGCCGGCCAGATGGAAGGTGAGCCGTCCGGTGCGCAGATCGTCTCGGGTCTTGGGGTTTTCGAAGAGTGTCAGTAGTTGCCGGGTGAACCTCTGCAGGTCGGCGTCCCCGGTGATGCGCACTGTCTCGGACCTGCTTCGCCGCGCGGCCTCGACGGGCCCTGTCGGCACGGCCGCCTGGCCGGATGATGCCGGCGCCGAAGCACCCGCATACCCGGTGCCGGCGACCTCGGTGCGCGCCACGTCAGCGATGACCTCGCGCACCACCTGGGCGACGAGGCCTCGCAGATCGGCCTGTCCGCTGCTAACCACCCAGGGCCTCCCGGGCTGCGTCGGCGGCCTGCCGCACGTCGGCCTCCGTGCCGGAGAGGTAGACCCGGCCGGTCGCCCCGATCATGCGGTAGTCGACCACCTTGATGTCGGCGGCCTTCTCCGCCTCGTTCGTCGCGAGGATCGCGTATGACGCGGGCTGCATCTCGAGCACGAACACCGACTCGCCGGCCAGCACCATGGAGCCGATCTTGTTGCGGTTGATCAAGAATGCGTGCTGGTCCTCGATGCTGGAGATGATCTTGTGCGCCAGGATGGTCGGCCGGGTTGCGCCGTCCGCCGTGGTGTGCAGCCCGTCGAGGCAGGCGTCAGCGGCGGACTTGACGGCACCGGTTTCACCGTGGAACTCGAGATATCCGAACTGCCTCTCGACCACCAGGATTCCGGCCTTGACGTCCGCATGCTTCAGCGCGATGTCGGTGATGCCCTCGATGTCGAGACCCGGGGCGACCTCGATGATCTGTGCGGCCGAATGGGCCCGCGGCAGCGTGCCCTTGATCCAGGTGCCCAGATATGACATGGTCTGCGGCTGCAGGCGGTCGATGAAGATGAAGGATCGCAACTCGGCCATGGGTCATCCCTTCATCAGCGCGGCGAGTTCTTCGACGACGAGCCGGCGGATCTCGTCGCGGTATTGGTCGACCTGTGCCGCGGGCAGCCGTTGTGCCGCCGACTGCGCCACTCGCTGCGTGAGCGTGGCGGCCACCTGGTCGGCGGCGTTGGACGGCGTCGGGTATGCCGGCACGCGTCCGCGCGGCGCATGCCAGGGGTCGAGGGCCGCGAACGACGGCATCGGGATCGACTCGTCGTTGTTGTAGGCGATGCGCGCCCAGTTGATCAGATGCCGCGGTTCGAGGTTGTCCCCGATCGAGCTGCGCCCGACGAAGCCCGTGCCCAGTGTCATGGAGGGCGCCAGGTTGGTGCCCATCCCCGAACTCCCGGTGCTGTTGCCGACGTTGACGGCGACCCGCAGGACCGGCACACGGCTCGTGAAGTCCATGACGGTTTGCGCATCCTCGCTGTGGATCGCGGCGGAGTGCCCGGCTCCGGCGGTCAGCACCACGGAGCGCGCGACGTCGATGCCGCGCTGCGCATCGGGCACCCGGATCATGCCGAGCACGGGCGAGAGCTTCTCGTGGGTCAGCGGCTCGTCGGGCAGGGCGTGCGCGAGCGGCGCGATGAGCACGCGGGTCTTGGCGGTGACGTTGAATCCGGCCTTGTCGGCGATCCACGAGGCGTCCTTCCCGACGACCTCCGTGTTGAGATGCCCGCCGAAGAACATGTAGGAGCGCAGCAGCCCGGTCTGTTGCTCGTCCAGGATGTGCGCACCCGCGCGGGTCATCGCCCGAGCGAGTTCGTCGGCGACGGAGTCCTCGACGATCAGCATGGATTCGTTGGTGCACAGGACGGAGTTGTCGAAGGCCTTGCTCGCGACGATGCGCTCCGCCGCGGCCTTGACGTCGGCGGTGTGGTCGACCAGCACGGGCACGTTGCCGGGGCCGACGCCGAGGGCGGGATTGCCCGAGGAGTACGCGGCGCGTACCACGCCACCGCCCCCGGTCGCCACGATGACGTCGGTGCGTTCATCGGTCATCAGCGTGTTCATCAGGGGGATCGACGGCTCGTCGACGACCTGCACGATCCCGATGGGCGCTCCCGCGTCCTCGGCCGCCTTGCCGAGCAACCGGGCGGCGTCCGCGCAGCACTCCTTCGCACGCGGATGGGGCGCGACGACAACGGCATTGCGTGTCATCAGGGAGAGCAGCACCTTGAAATAGACCGACGCCACCGGGTTGGTCGTGGGCGTCACGGCGAGCACGACGCCGGCGGGGCGGGGGATCTCGACGATCTTGCGTTCCGGGTCCACCCGCGGCGTCACGAAGTCGTCTGCCGCGTAGTGGTCGACCAGCCCGACCGAGCACACGTGGTTCTTGACGGCCTTGTCGGCGACGACCCCCATGCCGGTCTCGCTGACGGCCCACTCCGCATATCGCTGCGCGTTCTCGTCGGCGACCCGTGCCACCGCCTCGACGATGCGACGCACGGTGGCGGCGTCATACGTGCTGATCGCGCGGGCGGCCCAGTGCGCCTGCTCGAGCATGTGGCCGGCGAATGCCGTGTCGGTGGTCACGAGGCGGCCTTCCTGCCGGAGCGTGTCACGTCGTCGCGCGATGCCCGCACGGCCAGTTCGACGCGGTCGAGCACCTCCTCGCACAGGGCCGCGGGCATGAGGATGCCCGGCTTGAATTGCAGCACACGCGGATCCAGGGTCGAGAAGATCGCCCATACGCCATATTCGTAGAGGCGGCGCATGACGAACTTGGCGCCCTCCGGGTGGCCGAACTCGAGCCCGAAGATGACGCCGTTCTGCCTGATGCCGGTGAACCAGTCGGGGTAGCTGCCCTGGATGCGGCGCAGGCCCTCACCGAACAGGTCGGCGATGTAGTGCACCATCGTGCGCACTTGCGGCCTGGTTGTGATCTCCAGCGCCTTGAGCGCGGCGACACAGCCGAGCTCGGCCCCGCCGAACGTCGACATGTGCGCGAAGCCGTCCTCGGTCAGCCACTTGCCCGACCGGTCGCTGAGCAGCACGCAGGCGATCGGATACATCCCGCCGGAGATGCCCTTGCCGGTCACGAGGATGTCGGGCTCGATCCCGTGCTTGGTGATGCCCCACAGCTCACCGGTGCGCATCAGCCCGGTCTGCACCTCGTCGGCGATGTAGAGGGTGCCGGCCCGCCGCGCGAGATCCCTCACGGCCTCGAGGTAGCCCGGTTCGGGCAGCGGGAAGCCATAGGTCGCGGGGATCGTCTCCATGATGACCGCGGCGACGTCCTTGCCGGCGAGCGCCTCCTCCATCGCCGGGAGGTCGTTGAACGGCACCTGCGTGAATTCCTGGGGCCGGTCGGACAGGAACAGCTTGGAGAAGCGATCGTCGCCCGCATCGACGGCCAGGCCGGTGTGGCCGTGGTAGGCCTTGACGATCGAGACGATCTTGCGGCGCTGGGTCGCGTGGCGGGCGCTCTTGAGCGCGAGGTCGATCGCCTCCCCGCCGCCGGAGGCGTATGCGACGCGCGTCAAGCCGTCGGGGGCGGTCTCGATCAGCCTCTCCGCCAGGGCCGTCCGGGCGACGGAGGGGAAGTGGTGGTTGCCGATGTCGAACTGTTCCATCGCCGTGGCGACGGCCGCGACCACCTC
>CAYPQR010000123.1:0-7733 GCA_964412865.1 uncultured Intrasporangiaceae bacterium | reverse complement strand
GGTTGGCCTCGGCGTTCTCGAAGCGGATCGGGTTGACCTTGTGCGGCATCGTGCTGGAGCCGACCGTGCCCTGTCCGCGGGACTGCGCGAAGTAGCCCATCGAGATGTAGGTCCACACGTCGGTGGCCAGGTTGTGCAGGATCGCGTTGAACCGCGAGACGTCACTGTAGATCTCGGCCTGCCAGTCGTGGGACTCGATCTGCGTGGTCAGTGGATTCCACTGCAGGCCAAGGCCTTCCACGAACAGCTGGGAGACCTCGATCCAGTCGGTCGTGGGCACGGCGGCGACGTGCGCGCCATACGTGCCGGTGGCGCCGTTGATCTTGCCGAGGTATTCGGCGCGCTCGACCCGGCGCAGTTGCCGGCGGAGTCGGTGGGCGAGCACCGCGAGTTCCTTGCCCATGGTGGTCGGGGTCGCCGGCTGGCCGTGCGTGTGGGCGAGCAGCGGCATCTCGGCCAGGTCCCGTGCCATGGCCGTGACCTGCCCGGCCAGCTCGCCGGCCCGCGGCAGCCATACGTGCGTGATCGCCCCCTTGATCATCAGGGCGTAGGACAGGTTGTTGACGTCCTCGCTCGTGCACCCGAAGTGCACGAGTTCGGACAGGCCGACGGAATCGCGCTCGCCGACGATCGCCGGCAGCCGCCGCTTGAGGTAGTACTCGACGGCCTTGACGTCGTGGACCGTCTCGCGCTCGATCTCCTTCAGCTCGTCGATGTCCGCCTGGTCGAAGTCGATGACGATCTGGCGAAGGCCCTGCTGCTCGTCGTCGGTGAGGATGCGCACCCCCGGCACCGCGCCCTGCGACGTCAGGTGGATGAGCCATTCCACCTCGACGTGCACCCGCATCCGATTGAGAGCGCCCTCGGACAGGTGATCGACCAGGGGTGCGACGGCACCGCGGTAACGCCCGTCGAGGGCGCCGAGGGCGAGCGGAGGCTGTGAGTCGGCAAGGGAGCGCATGGTGCACAGTCTTCCAAACCCGCCGAGAGGCCACCCGGGCGCACCGAGGAGTCCCTCCGCACGGCTGCCGCGGCGTGAGTGACTTCTTGCGGTCAGTCAGGGAGGGCGAGGATGTTGAAGACCTCGCCGTGCATCCCTTGCAGGGTGGCCTCCTGCCCGGCCGGCGTCTCCAGCGTCATGAGGATCTCCGCCCCGAGCTCCTGGGCGATCTGCGCCGAGGAGTCGCGGTCCGCCACGGCGAAGTGCACCAGCCAGCTCGGCGGTGCCTCGTCGGGCAGGTTGGTGGCCAGATGAATGCTGCCGCCGACGGCACCGTCGGCGAGACGGATCGTGGCATGGTCGGGGGAGGTGTCGTCATAGGTGCACCCGAACACGGCGGCATAGAAGCCCTTGGACCCCTCGAGGTCGCGGGTCAGCAGGCTGTGGTGAGCGACGCACCCCGGCTCGCCGACCAGGCCGTATCCGGTGTGGGTGCCCGCTTCCCAGACGCCGAAGAAGGCGCCGGTCGAGTCCAGGAAGTATGCCGCGCGGCCCTGCTCGCCGACCTCGCCCGGCGGGAGCAGCATCCGCCCGCCGGCATCCTGCACCGCGGCGGCCGTGGCATCCGCGTCATCGCAGGCGAGGTAGACCGTCCACAGGGTCGGCTGATGCTCGTCGGTCTTGGGGACGAGTGCCGCGACCGGGTGCTCGTCCTTCAAGCAGGTCGCGGCGCCGGAGTCCGCATGCTTGATGTGCCAGCCGAACAGCTTGCCGTAGAAGTCCTTCGCGTGATGCATCCCCAGGTGTTCGGGTGCGAAGGCGCAGTCGGTCCAGCACGGTGCGCCGGTCGGCCAGGGCGCGGTTCGAACGGTCATGGCCCTCCCTTCGATGGAGCGGGTGGCCCCCAACAATAGGCGAGGGGGCGCGGCCGTGGTCGTCGGACGAGCGGACTGCCGCGTAAACCCCACGCGCCGCGCGCGATCGGCTTAGTCTGGCGATGTGATCGCGCACGATTCGGGGATCGTCTGGCTGCTGGAGTCGCGGCAGTTCCGCCGATCGCGGCTGGCCGCGGCCGCTTTGGTGGATGATCCCAAGGGGCTGGCGAAACTGATGGCGACGGTGGAGGCACGGCGGTGCGGCATCGTCCCGATGGACAACGTGACCACGGCCGTCGACTTCGACATCGCCTGCGCGGTCGTCGAGGCACGCATCGAGGAGTTGCACGAGTGCCCGACGACGGTCGGCGCGGCATACTCCTGCAGGCGGGGCACTCGCCTGCGCCTGGTGATCGCGGTGCTGCATTATCTGGTCGGTGAGCGGGCGAGGCCCGGCCGGGCGGACGATGCCGCGGTCCTGCGCTGGATCGCCCGGGTCACGCAGGGCGAGATCCCCGCATACTGACGCCCGCTCCGGGACTTCTCAGCGCTCGCCGTCGACCCGCCGCGCACCCGCCGCGGCCTCGACGGTGAACGCCACCGGCTGCGGTCCGCCACCGGCCACCGCGTCGTGGATGCAGGCGGCCGCGACATCTGCGGCGGCATCCTGTTCGACGAGCGCGATGACACATCCGCCGAACCCGCCTCCGGTCATCCGGGCGCCGAGCGCGCCGGCGGCCACCGCGGCCTCCTGGATCGTGTCGACGGCAGGCACGGTGATCTCGAAGTCGTCGCGCATCGAGGTGTGGGAGTCGTTCAGCAGCGGGCCGATCTCGCGCGGGTCGGTGCCGCCGCCGAGCTGGGCTGCGACCAGTTCGACCCGGTGGCTGTCGGTGATGACGTGGCGAGCACGCCTCGCGAGCAGGTCCGGCAGCTTCGCGAGCGGCTCCTCGAGCCGCTCGACGGGCACGTCGCGCAGTTCCTTGACGCCGAGCCGCAGTGCGGCCTCCTCGCACGACTGCCTCCGCTCGGCGTATTCGCCGTCGACGAGGGAGTGCGGCGCGCGACTGTCGATCACGAGCAGCGACAGCCCGGACCGGCGCAGCTCGAACGGGATCTGGGTGACCTGCACCGACCGGGTGTCGATCTGCATGGCGTGGCCGGCCCGCCCACAGACGGAGGCCAGCTGATCCATGACGCCCGTGGGCGCACCGGCGATCTCGTTCTCGGCGTCCCGCCCCAGGGCCGCGACGTCGACATCCTCGAGCGACCACCCCGTCAGGTCGTTCCAGGCCCGCGCCGTCACGCAGGACAGCGCGGCGGACGACGAGAGGCCCGCGCCGCGCGGCACGTTGGAGACCAGGGCGACGTCCAGGCCCGGCACGTCGAGGCCGTGGCGCCCGGCGGCCCAACCGACACCCGCCACGTAGGCCGCCCACCCGAGGCGGTCGCCGGGACGCACTGTCGTCAGGTCGATCTCCTGGGTGGCACCGGCCCCGTCGATGTCGGCGCTGTGCACTCGCAGGATGCGGTCGTCGCGCCGGCGCACCGCCGCGAGCGTGCCGAGCGGGAGCGCGATGGGCAGCACGAAACCACCGTTGTAGTCGGTGTGCTCGCCGATGATGTTGACCCGGCCGGGAGCCCACCAGACCCCGTCGGGCGAGCCACCGCATACCTCTTCGAAGAGGCGCACGGCCTGCGCCTCTTCGACCTCCTCCGGTGGGGTGAGCGTGTTCATCGTGCGTCGCGCAGTCGGGTGACGAGCTGCTCGGGCAGCCCGTCGTTGACGAAGGCGCCCTGCCCCGACTCGGAGCCGGCCAGATACTTGATCTTGCCCTCCGCGCGGCGCACCGAATACAGCTCCAGGTGCAGCCACGCCTGCTCGCGGTGCAACCGCACCGGCGCCTGCTGCCATGCGGCGATGTATGGCGTCGGCGGGGTGTAGATGCGGTCGAAGCGCTGCAGCACATCGAGATAGACGCCCGCAAAGTCGTCGCGCTGCGCGTCGTCGAGGCCGGGCAGGTCGGGCACCTGCCGCTTCGGGTAGAAATGCACCTCGATCGGCCAGCGGGCCGCGAAGGGGACGAAGGCCAGCCATTCGGTGGAGTCGACGAGGATGCGCGACCCGTCGCGCTGCTCGGCCCGCATGATGTCGCCGAAGAGGT
The DNA here is from genome assembly GCA_964412865.1 of uncultured Intrasporangiaceae bacterium. Classification (GTDB taxonomy): domain Bacteria; phylum Actinomycetota; class Actinomycetes; order Actinomycetales; family Dermatophilaceae; genus Leekyejoonella. The sequence continues at coordinate 3,753 of CAYPQR010000123.1, read as the reverse complement.
TGCTGTCGTGCTCGGCGGCATAGCCCTCGGCCCGCGTGAGCTCGGTGAGGGCGCGCGGCGGCACGAACGGGTAGGCGTAGATCTGCCCGTGCGGATGCTGCAGCGTCACGCCGATCTCCACACCGCGGTTCTCGAACGGGAAGACGTGCTCGACGGTCGGGATGCGCGCGAGCTCCGTCGTGCGGTCGGCCCACGCGTCGACGACGAGCCTGGCCTGAGACCGCGAGAGGCCCGCGAAGGAGGTGTCGTGGTCGCTGGTGAAGCAGATCACCTCACAGCGTCCGGCTCCGGGCCGCTGCTGCTCCAGGCCCTCCGACACCGTGATCGAGTGTTCGTCGAGGCGGGTGGACAGCGACGGAAAGCGGTTTTCGAAGGCGACCACCTGGTAGTCGTGCGAGGGCACCTCCGAGAGGCGATCGTCGGTGCTCGGGCACAGCGGGCACTGGTCGGCGGGCGGCATGTAGGTGCGCGACTGCCGGTGTGACGCGACCGCGATCCACTCGCCGGTCAGAGGGTCGAGGCGCATGGTCGAGGTGCTCGAAGCGGGCGGCAGACCTCGCAGATCGGGCGCGGCCTCACGGGCCGTGCCCTCGGCGTCATACCAGACGATCTCGCGGCCGTCGGACAGCCTGCCCCGCGTGCGCTCCGTCACAACCACACCCATCCCTCCGCTCGGGCCCTGAATTCCTGCGGATCCAACTGTGCCGCATCGGCCGGCACGGTGCCCGTCAGCCTCCCGCCGGCGAGCGTCGTGAGCTCCTCGACGTTCGTCCGGGCAATGATGTCGGGGTCCGGCGACTGGGAGCCGATGGCGACGCCGATGAGTTCGAGTCCTCGCTGATTGAGGGCCTCGAGGGTCAGCCCGGTGTGGTTGAGGGTGCCGTACGTCTCCCGGGCCACCAGGATGAAACCGACCCGCAGCTGACCGGCGACCAGGGCGGTGGCGATGTCGGCCAGGTTGCCGCCCGCGTTGTCGAGATGCACGAGGATCCCGCCGGTGCCCTCGACCAGCACGACGTCATAGTCGCCGCTGCGGGCGAGCGTGCCGATGGACGCGGCCTGTTCGGATACGGGCAGGATGGTGGCGCCGGCGCGGCGCGCGGCGACGTCGGGGGCGAGCGGCTCGGTCAGCCGCACGTTCTCGAAGGTGGCGACCCGGTCGCCCGCGAGGCGCCGCACTTCATGGAGGTCGCCGGGCTGGTCGGGCGCGACACCGGTCTGCACCGGTTTGACGACGGCGACCCGCTGGCCGCGGCCGGCGAGTCCGGCAGCGAGCGCCGCCGTCACGACGGTCTTGCCCACGCCCGTGTCGGTGCCGGTGATGCAGATGATCGGGCACGGGACGATGTCGGTGGCGTCGGTCATGTCATCCCCTTGCAACGGCGGATCGCAGCGTCTGCGCGCTGAACGCCAGATCGGTGTCCGTCAGGTTGGCGTGAGCGGTCAGCCGCAGCCGCGGCATGCCGTCGGGCGACAGCGGTGGGCGCACGCAGCCGATGCGGATGCCGTGCGCGGCGCATACGTCGACGATGGTCAGGGCCTTGTGCAGGTCGGTCGTGGGCACCGACACGATGGGGCCCTGTGGTGCCGGAGCGTGGCAGGCGGCGGCGATGCGCGCGGCCGCCACGTGCACCTGCTTGACCAGCGACGGCTCCTCCTGCAGCACCTCGAGTGCACCGAGCGCCGAGCCGGCCGATGCCGGGGCGAGGCCGGTGTCGTCGATGAAGCTGTGCGCGGAGTTGATGAGGTGGCTGCGCAGCATCCGGCTGCCGAGCACGGCGCCGCCCTGCGAGGCGAGCGCCTTGGAGAGGCTCGCCGTGATGATCACGCGGTCGGAGTCGGCGAGGCCCAGCGCGCCGAGCACGCCTTCACCCCGGTCTCCCATGACCCCGAGTGCGTGGCCCTCGTCGACCATCAGCCAGGCGTCGTGGCGCTCGGCGAGCTCGTGCAGGGCCGGCAGATCGGCCAGATCGCCGAGCACGGAGAAGATGGACTCGACGACGATCAGCGCTCGCGGCCGGCTGCGCCGGGCGAGGGCGTCGGAGACGGCATCGAGGTCGCCGTGCGGCACGACCTGCACCGCACCGTCGGCGAGCGACGCGGCATCGCGGATGGAGGTGTGGTTGTGGGCGTCGGAGACGATCAGGGTGTCGCGATCGGCCAGCGCGGTGAGCGCGGCGAGGTTGGCACTGTAGCCGGTGGAGAAGACGAGGGCGGCTTCCGTGCCGACGTGCTCGGCGAGTGCCTGTTCGAGTTCGTCGTGCACGCGGGCGCTGCCGCCGAGCAGCCGGGGGGCCCCGGTGCCCGCGCCGAACTCCTCGATCGCCGCGACGGCCACGCCCAGCACCCTGTCGTCGTGCCGGAGCCCGAGGTAGTCGTTGCCGACCATGTCGATCTGGCCGCGGGTGTCGTCGGCGACGGTCAGCCGGCGGGTGACCCCGGCGTCGTCACGCGCCCGTGCGGTGTCGGCCAGCCACTGGGAAAGCGAATTCACCCCGTGCACCTCCTCTGCGGCATCCACCATCGCATGTGCCGCTCATGCTCGTCGGCCGGAGGCGGGGCGCCTCCGGCCGACGGGTGTGCGGCGATGTCGTCGCTCAGCCGGCGCGCTGCGCGATCCGGGCGACAATCAACGAGAGTTCGAGCACGATGCGCACCACGCCGACGACCAGCACCAGCCACACGAGGTCGGTGACGGTGTGGACGATGGCGCTGCCGGTGCCCATGTTCTTGACCGACGCACCGCCGAAGTCCTGGCTGCCGAAGTTGTAGAAGAGGTTGGACAGGAAGTGCAGGACGGCCCAGACGATGGTGCCGAGGAACACCAGCGAGCAGAGCCTCTCGGTCAGCGACTTCTTGAACTGCAGGTCGCTGAACAGGTCGCCCACCCCCTCGCCGGCGCCGCCCGCGACCGCAGTGGCCCCGGTGCGGAAGTCCTGTGCCTGCTGGCTGAAGCCGCTTTGCTGCGGCTGCTGCTGGGCGTTCTGCTGGCCGTGGGCGGACGCGTCGTAGCCCGGCTGCTGACCGTAGGCGGACGCGTTGTAACCCTGGGTCTGGTCGTATGCCGGCGCGTCGTAACCCTGCTGGCCGTAGACGGGCTGCTGACCGGCGTTCTGGTCGTAGCCCTGGCCGATGCTCTGGGCCTGCTGCGGCTGGTAGCCACCGTACTGCTGGCCGTCGCCTTGGCCACCGGTCGGCTGAGACATTCTTCTTCCTCCTTGATCGGCGACCCGTCGGGCCGCTGGTCCGTTCGTGCGTGAAGGCGGCCCCGCATACGTGTCTGCGCACCCACCTGGCCCCAGATCGCGTGAGTGCCGCCGACCAGTGTGCCATGCCGGGGACGTCGCAGACCGGTTTCCGTCGAGTAGGCGTCATTCATCAGGTAAGCCAGTCGTCAGGATCGAATGGTCGGAGTGACACGCAAGAGTTCCCGTGCCGCGACTACCGCGCTTCCCGCCGCTTGGATTGGGCCGTGACATGCGACCTCGCCGTAGGCGCGGCGGGCTTGCGCTACACGGTCCTGCCCCCCGCCCCTGGGTTGTACAGGGGTGACTCAAGATGACGGGAAGTGAGCCATGCCGGCTGCGCCACATTTCGAGCCCGGGCTGCTGAGCCGCTCTGGCAGGGGTCCCAGTCCGTGTCGACCGGTGGCTCGAAAAGGATCGGCCTGCGGCGCGAGCAGCGGATGGGGTGGGGCAGTCGGACCGCGTCCTGCCCACTCTTGTCGACGCCGTGGGGCAGCAGCGCGAGGTC
>CAYPQR010000122.1:0-7883 GCA_964412865.1 uncultured Intrasporangiaceae bacterium | reverse complement strand
TGCGGGTCAACCCGGGCAACATCCGCAAGTTCGACGACCAGGTCAAGCAGATCGCGAAGGCCGCGAGCGACGCCGGGGTGTCGATCCGGATCGGGGTCAACGCGGGATCGCTCGACAAGCGTCTGCTCGAGAAGTACGGCAAGCCCACCGCCGAGGCGCTCGTCGAATCGGCCGTCTGGGAGGCATCCCTCTTCGAGGAGCACGACTTCCACGACTTCAAGATCTCGGTGAAGCACCACGACCCGGTCGTCATGGTGCGCGCCTACCAGCTGCTGGCGGAGCGCGGCGACTGGCCGCTGCACCTCGGAGTGACCGAGGCCGGGCCGGCATTCCAGGGCACGATCAAGTCGGCCACCGCCTTCGGCGCGCTGCTCTCGCAGGGCATCGGCGACACCATCCGGGTCTCCCTGTCGGCACCGCCCGTCGAGGAGGTCAAGGTCGGCATCTCGATCCTGCAATCGCTGAATCTGCGTCCGCGCAAGCTCGAGATCGTCTCGTGCCCCTCGTGCGGGCGCGCCCAGGTGGACGTCTACAAGCTCGCGGAGGAGGTCACCGCGGGCCTGGAGGGCATGGAGGTGCCGCTGCGCGTCGCCGTGATGGGATGCGTCGTCAACGGCCCGGGCGAGGCCCGAGAGGCCGACCTCGGCGTCGCCTCCGGCAACGGCAAGGGGCAGATCTTCGTGAAGGGCAAGGTCATCAAGACCGTCCCCGAGGCGCAGATCGTCGAGACGCTCATCGAAGAGGCGATGCGCATCGCCGACGAGATGGGGGAGGACGCCACCGACGGCGCATCGCAGGGGCCGACCGTCAGCGTCAGCTAGCGGGGACGGCGACCGGTGCCGGTGACCCTCTGGAGAAATTATCGCCCTGTTTCGGCGGTGCACGACCCGAGAAACGGGCAGGCTAGAAGGATGCTGCGCACCTTCAACCCGGCGCATCCGCTCAGCGCCGGGGACTACCAGGCCGCGCTCGATCTGTGCGCATCCGATCCGGTGGTCAATGCGTTCGTGGCATCCCGACTGATCGAACAGGGGCCGGGCTCGACCAGTTCCGTGCTCGCGGTGCGCGGCGGCCACGGACTGCGGTCCCTGTGCTGGGCGTCGGCCAACATCGTGCCGGTCAGCGCGGACCCGGAGGCCCTCGACGCGTTTGCGGGCCGTCTGCGGCGCCACCGCAGACGGTGCTCCTCGATCTTCGGCGACGCCCGCCAGGTGCTCGCGCTGTGGGAGCGGCTCGAGCGGCACTGGGGTCCGCCACGTTCGGTGCGGCCGGATCAGCCGCTGATGTCGGTGTCCTCCCCTCCGCTCGCGGACGGACGCGAGATGGACCCCAGGGTGCGGGTCGCGCGGCCCGATGAGGTCGACGTGGTGCTGCCCGCCTCGGCACACATGTTCACCGAGGAGATCGGCTACCCGCCATACGTCGGGTCGGACCGCGACTATCGCCGGCTGGTCTCCTCTTTCATCGAGAAGGGCCGCACCTATGTGATCGTCGAGGACTCACAGGTCGTCTTCAAGGCCGATGTCGGCTCGATCGCCGCCGGCGTCGCGCAGATCCAGGGCGTATGGGTGGCGCCTCGACACCGCGGCCACGGCATCGCGGCACCCGCCATGAATGCCGTGGTGCAGCACGTCATGGACTTTCACGCCTCGACCGTCAGCCTCTACGTCAACGGCTTCAACGAGGCGGCGAAGCGCACATATCGCAGGGCCGGCTTCCGGCAGGTCGGCACGTTCGCGACGGTCATCCTGTAGCGACGCACCGTCTCGGACCTCCACGTCGTGTCACCCGGATCCCTCTGTCGGCGCCGCTGATCAGGGGCGCTCGGTGTGGAGGCGACCGACGGTGGCGGCGGTGAGGAGGCCGAGGAGCGCGCAGAGGGCGAAGGCCACCCGGTAGCCGGTGGGTGCTGCCGTGTCGCCGGTGCCGGCGATCGCGGTGGCGATGCTGACGACGGCCGCGAGCCCCACGGCGCCGCCGACCTGCCGTGAGACGTTGAGCATGCCGGAGGCTGTTCCGATGTGGGTCGGCTCCACTCCGGTCGTCGCCGCGGAGGCAAGCGGCACGAGGATCACACCGAAGCCTGCACCGATCAGCAGCGTCGGGGCGAGCAGGGCTCCCGCGTAGGTGGCGGCGGCAGGAAGGAACGCGAGCCACAGCAGACCTGCCGGCGGCCGCAACCGACCCGTAGACCGGGAGCATACGCATACCGGCGGCCATCAGGCGTGGCGAGAGGATCGAGCCGACGCCGAGGAGCACACTCATCGGCACGAGCGCGAGGCCGGTCTCCAACGCCGTGTAGTGGTCGACGAGCTGCAGGTAGAGCGAGAGGAAGTAGAGCGAGGCGGTCAGCACGGCACCGAAGCCGAGCAGGCCGAGATTGGCGTTTCGCACCGTTTCGATGCGGAACAGAGCCAGGTGCAGCAACGGCGAGGCGGTTCTGCTCTCCACGACGAAGAACACGGCCAGCAGCGCGATGGCACCGCCCAGCGCGGCGATCACCCGGGCGGAGGCCCAGCCGTCGTCCGGGCCCGCCGAGATGCCATAGATGACGGCGGCGATGCCCGCGGTGACGAGGGCCGCGCCCGCGATGTCGACCTGGCCCTCGCTGCGCGGCAGTCGGGAGGACGGGGTGAGGACGGCCACGGCGGCGACGATGAGCAGGGCGCCGACCGGGACGTTGACGAACATGACCGAACGCCAGCCGAGAGCGCTGGTGAGCACCCCGCCGAGCACCACCCCGGCGACGGCACCCGCGGAGGTCACCATTGCCCACACGCCCATGGCGCGCCGCCGGGCCGGCAGGTCGGTATAGACCGCGGCGATCAGGCTGAGGCTCGCCGGCGCGAGGATTGCGCCCCCGATGCCCTGCAGGAAACGAGCCGCGATCAGTTCGAGCCCCGACCGGGCGCAGCCGGCGGCCAGGCTTGCCACGGTGAACACGACCAGGCCGGCGATGAGCATCCGCCGCCGGCCACGTAGGTCATTGAGCCGGGCTGCGAGCAGTAGCAGCCCGCCGAAGGTGACGAGGTAGGCGGTGATGACCCATTGCAGCGCGTCGGCGTTCATGCCGAGGTCCGCCCGGATCGACGGCAGGGCAACGTTGACGACCCGCTCGTCGAGGATGATCATCAACTGTGCCATCGCGGCGACGGTCGTCACCGCCCACAGTGGGGCGCCCCGCTTCACCAGCGGTGATCCGGCGTTCTGGGCTGTGATGCCGTGGGTGCTCACAAGAGGGTCTCCGTTCTGCGGGCCGGCGCCCACAGGCCAAGAAAACCTCGCACTACACATGATTACAAATGCATAGATTGCAATCGATAAATGCGTTATACGCATCGTGAAGGTCGGAGGCAGGGCCCCTTCAGGCAAGGATGTCCGCGACGAGGCCGCGTAGCCACTGGTGGGCCGGGTCGTTCTGGTTGCGCCTGTGCCAGCGCATCACGATGGGCACCTCGGACAGGTCGAACGGGAACGGCGACGTGACGAGGCCGAACGCTTGGGTGTCGCGGGCGCTGATCACCGCGGGAACCGCCACCAGCGCGTCCGTGTCGCGCACGATGCGCAGCGCCGCCGTGCTCGTGGGTGCCGAGGCGATCACTCGGCGCGAAAGGCCCAGGCCGCGCAGCAGCTCATCCACGGGATCCTCCAGGTGCCCGCGGCGGGAGATCGTGACATGCACGGCCGCGACGTAGCGGCGGGCGGTGAGACGCACGCCGTCGAGCGGATGCCCGGCCCGCATCGCCACGGACAGCGCCTGGGACCCGAGGGTCGACGCCGCGATGTCGGAGGCCGTCGCCTGCTCGGAGTCGACCTCGATGTCGGTGCGTCCGGAGCGCAGGCCGTCGTCGTCGACATCCGACTCGCCCAGGAACCGCAGCCGCACTCCGGGGGCCTGCGCGCGCACCCGCTCGACCAGGCGCGGTGCCAGGGCGCTCGTCGCTGCATCGTGACATCGCAACGTGAACGTCGCCTCCAACTCCGCAAGCACGAGGTCGCGTGCCGGCGTGAGCACTGACTGCACCTGCTCCACCAGGGCGTGCACCTGGTCTCGGACCGCTACGGCATACGGCGTCGGCAGCATCGCGCGACCAGACCGCACAAGGATGTCGTCCCCGGTTGCCCTCCGGATCCGCGTCAACGTGCGGCTCATCGCGGGCTGAGACAGATGCAGCCGATCCGCCGCGCCGCCGACGCTGCCCTCCTCGAGCAGGACATCCAATGCCCGTAGCAGATTGAAGTCAAGTTGCATGAAGGTAATGATATGTACCGTTCACATGCATCGGAGGGCTATCCGATGACGGCGCCTCAGCCCCACCAGACCGTCATCTGCTGGCGCCAGGCCGGCAACACGTCGCGCCCTTCCTGCTCGATGCCGCGCCCCCGGTTCCACAAGCCCAGATAGAGCGTGACGGCAGTGCCGGACCACACGCTGTCAGGAGTGGCGCCGGGTGGGCCGACGTGCACGACCGCGGGTGCGCGGCTGAGCTCGATCGTCCAGGCATGCCCGGTGTCGGTGGTGCGCACACCGATCGTGATCGGTCGCCCGGCGTGCATACGTTGGCGCGGCCGGGGCAGAAATCCGGTGAGGAGCTCGTCGATGCCGTCGGCGGCGAAACTCGGGTCGATGTCCACCCCCTCGGGGTCCGGCAGAGCACCCAGCCGACCGGACAGCGCGTCGACGGCGTGAATGACCGTCTCGTGAGCCTGCCGTCGCGCCCAGGCATCGCGCGGCGGGCCCGCATCGGCGAGGAAGAACGGCACATCCAGATCGGCCGGGGCGCTCTCCAACACGGCCTCGAGCACTTCGGCGCCGGCCATCAGCCACGCACCCGGGTCGGCGTGCTGAAGCCCCTCCGCCTCGATCGCGTCCGTGTCGATGTCGTCCTGACCGCGCAGGCGAGCCGTCGCCCAGCGGTGGATCATGCCCTGGTGTGCGACCAGCTGGCGCATGTTCCACTCCGGGCAGGTCGGGATCGGCACCTCCATCCCCGCCTCGGAGCTCTCCTCGTTCAGCCGTGCTGCAGCCATGGACAACGCGTCAAGGTAGTGGTCGATCCTCAGCATCGCGGGCATGGGATGACGTTATCGGCAGACGCAAGTGCGATGCGAGTTACGGTCAAGACATGAGCGACACGGACCCGTTCGAACACCATCCGGCCAATCAGGCCACGCCGCTCGTCGGGCACAACACCGTCACCGGCGACCACGCCCTGGTCGCCGCGGTGCGTGGCGTGGCCGGTGAGCATGCCGCGCGTCTTCTCGAATCGCTGGAGCCTCTCGGGGAACTCGCCGGGTCGGCGGAGGCCCGAGAGCACGGGCGGCTCGCGGAGCGGAACGCGCCGCTGCTGTGCCCGGTCGACCGGTTCGGGGAACGCGTCGACGAGGTGGAATTCCATCCGAGCTGGCACTGGCTGATGGAGCACGGCGTCGGCGCCGGGCTCGCCGGGGCGCCATGGCAGTCGCGGGAGCCGTTGCCGCACGTGCGTCGCGCGGCGGGGTATGTCGCGTGGACGGCGATCGAGCCGGGCCACGCGTGCCCGATGACGATGACCTATGCGGCGGTTCCCGCCCTGCGCGCCGACGACGCCCTGGCAAAGGAGTGGACGCCGTTGCTCGCCGCCACGGCATACGACCCCGGCCTGCGGCCGCCGCACACGAAGACGGCCGCCCTGGCCGGAATGGGTATGACTGAGAAGCAAGGCGGCTCGGACGTGCGAGCATGCACGACGACGGCCACACCGGCCGACGGCGGCTACGTGTTGCGCGGCCACAAGTGGTTCACGTCGGCTCCGATGAATGACGTGTTCCTGGTGCTCGCTCAGGCCCCGGGAGGGCTCAGCTGCTTCGTCATGCCGAGAGTCCTGCCGGATGGCACTCGCAACGGCATACGGCTGGTGCGGTTGAAGGACAAGCTCGGAGACCGCGCCAACGCCTCGAGTGAGCTGGAACTCCATGACGCCTTCGCGCAACGCCTGGGCGACGAGGGTGCGGGTGTGCGCACCATCATCGAGATGGTGGCCGCGACACGCCTCGACTGCGTGCTCGGCTCGGCATCGCTGATGCGCCGCGCGGTCGCCGAGGCGGCCTGGCACACCTCACATCGCCGCGCGTTCGGCGGCCTGCTCTTCGACAAGCCCGCCATGACCGGAGTCCTCGCCGACCTGGCGGTCGAGAGCGAGGCAGCCACGATGCTCGGACTGCGCCTGGCCCGCTGCGTGGAGTCGCCGGACGATGAGCACGAGTCCGCCCTGCGCAGACTGGCGTTGCCGCTCTCGAAGTTCTGGGTGTGCAAGCGGGCCTCGATGGTGTGTGTGGAGGCGATGGAGTGCTTCGGCGGCAACGGCTACATCGAGGAGTCGGGAATGCCGGCGATCGTGCGCGAGTCTCCACTGAACTCGATCTGGGAGGGCAGCGGCAACGTGAACGCCCTCGACATGCTCCGTGCCCTGGCGCGCACGCCCGAGAGTCTGCAGGCCTACGCCGATGAGCTCGCGAGGGCGCGGGGCGCCGATCCGCTGCTGGACGCGGCCGCCGATGACGTGGTGCATCGAGCGCGTGACGTGGCGCAGCATCCCGCATCGGCCGAGGGTGCGGCGAGGAGTCTGGCGGCGCGGATGGCGGTCGTCCTTCAGGCGGCGCTGCTGGTGCGGCACAGTCCGTCCGAGGTCGCCGACGCATTCGTGGCGTCCCGGGTCCGGGGCGGGCATGAGGGAGTGTTCGGCACCCTGCCATGGCAGGCGGACGTGTCGGGGCTCGCGCGTCGCGCCCTGCCCGCCTCATGATGCGAAATCGAAATACTCACGGCGCCGGATCGGACGTACTGTCGAATTCGTGCGCACTCCACCTCCTCAGTTCGACGACCGTGTCCTCGCGGAGGTCGTCGCGAAGCAGTGGGGCCTGCAGGGTGTGACATTGGCTTATGCGCCGGTGGGATTCGGGTCGCACCATTGGGTGGCGAGCTCCGGTGACGAGTGCAGGTTCGTCACCGTCGACGATCTGCGCGGAAGCGATCTCGACGAACGGCTCGGGTCGCTGCGACGCGCGATGCGGGTCGCGTCGCTGATGTCGACGCGGGTGGACCAAGTGGTTGCGCCGCAACCGGCCCGCGACGGCCGGATCGTCCAGTTCATCGCACCCGGCTGGGGTGTGACGGTGTTCGAGATGCACGACGTGCCGCGCCTCGACGGCTGGTCGGGTGCCAAGCGGGGGCAGGCCGTCGAACTGCTCGCCCGGGTGCACAGCCATACCGGATTGGCGTCGGGTGTCGCCGACGAGGAACAGTTCGCGCTGCCGGGCCGCGATGCGGTGAGGTCGGCGCTGGAAACGCTCGGTGGCCCGACCGACCTGTGGATGACCGGACCGTATGCGATGCCGACCAGGCAGTTGCTGACCCGCGACGCGGACGTCCTGCTCGCCGCCCTGGCGTGGCACGATCGCGAGGCCGGCCGGCTTCGCGACGAACGGCGGCACTGGGTCATCACACACGGTGAGCCGCACGAGCGAAACCTGTTGTGCGGGCCGAGGGGTTTGCTCCTGATCGACTGGGACACAGCGCTGCTCGCGCCGGCCGCGCGGGATCTGTGGCATGTCGACGAGGGTGAGGGTGAGCAGGCGGCGCACTACACGTCGCTGACCGGGCGGCGGGTCGCGCACGAGGATCTCGAGTTCTACCGGCTGCGGTGGGACCTGCTGGAGGTGTGCTCGTATGTCGAATGGTTCACCTCGGCGCACGCCGCGACACCCGACGGCGAGGTCGGTTGGGCCGCCCTCGTCGAGGCGTTCGACCGCCTGGAGCGGCACTTCGCCCCGTGACCGGAAAGTCCCTGGGCTGGTCGAGTGCCGCGAAGCGAGGGACGAGCGAGCGGTGTATCGAGACCTCG
>CAYPQR010000121.1:0-7916 GCA_964412865.1 uncultured Intrasporangiaceae bacterium | reverse complement strand
CCGCAGTGGCCGTGCGAGGTGAACTCGTCGAGGCACAGATCGGCCATCACCACGGTCTCGTCGCCGACGGCGTCGCGCAGGCGTCGCAGCCCGACGTTGAGGATGCCGTCGGGGTCCGTTGCCCCGGAGCCGATCTCGTCGCGATGCTCGGGCACACCGAAGAGCATCAGCCCACCGACGCCCGCTTCGACTGCCTCGCGTGCGGCCTTCTCGAGCGAGTCGAGGGAGTGCTGCACGACCCCGGGCATGGACGCCAGCGGGACGGGCTGCTGCGCGCCCTCCTTGACGAACATCGGCAGCACGAGGTCGGCCGGATGCAGCCTGGTCTGCGCGACCAACCGGCGCATGGGCGCCGACTGACGCAGCCGCCGCGGCCGCTCGATCAGCCTCACGTCAGGCCTTCGCCCTGCGACGCGACGACGACTTCTTCTTCTCGCTCGGGCGGCGCACCGGCTCGCCGGCCTCGCGCGCTGCCAGGGCCAGACCGTGGCCGTAGCCGGCGAGGGCGTCCACCAGGGCGACCGCGGACGGCTCCGTCGCCATCACGTCGACGCGAAGTCCGTGCTCCTCGGCCGTCTTGGCGGTGGCCGGTCCGATACACGCGACCACCGTCGTCGCGTGCGGCTTGCCGGCGATGCCGACGAGATTGCGCACGGTCGAGCTGGAGGTGAAACACACCGCGTCGAACCGGCCGGCCTTGATCGCCTCGCGGACCTCGGGTGCGGGCGGCGCGGCCCGCACGGTGCGGTATGCAGTCACGTCGTCGACCTCCCAGCCCATCTGCTCCAGACCCGCGACCAGCGTCTCGGTCGCGATGTCGGCGCGGGGCAGGAAGACCCGGTTGATCGGGTCGAGCACGTCGTCGTATTCGGGCCACGCCTCGAGCAGGCCCTTCGCGGACTGCTCGGTGGACGGCACCAGATCGGGCTCGAGCCCCCAGGCACGCAGCGAGTCCGCGGTGACACCGCCGACGGCCGCGATCTTGAGACCCGCGAATGCCCTTGCGTCCAGGCCGAACTCGACGAACTTCTCGCGCACGGCCTTCACGGCGTTGGCCGAGGTGAATCCGATCCACTCGTAGCGACCGGTCACCAGGCCCTTGATCGCCCGCTCCATCTGCTGCGGGGTGCGCGGCGGCTCGACGCTGATGGTGGGCACGATGTCACTGGACGAGCCGTAGGACGCGAGCCGTTCGATCATCGAGCCGGCCTGCTCCTTGGTGCGGGGCACGAGCACGTTCCAGCCGAACAACGGCTTGCTCTCCCACCACGACAGCTTCTCCTGCAGCTCGGCCGTGCTCCCGACGATGGCGACCGCCGACGAGGCGAGCGGTGCGCGCCCCAGCTCGTCGGCCAGGTCGGCCAGGGTGCCGGTGCGCGTCGTCTGCCGGATGGTCGTGCCGTGCTGCGTGAGAGCGACCGGCGTCTGCGGGTCGCGGCCGGCCTCGAGCAGCCGGCCGAGACCGTGCAGCATCGCCTCGGTCTCGCCGAGGATCACGACGGTGGTCGTCGGGTCGATCGACCGGCTCCAGTCGACCTTCGAGTCGCCCGAACCGATCACGTGGACGGCCCGGGAGGTCTTGTTGGTGAGGGGCACGCCGGCGTATGCGGGCACTGCCGACGCGGCGCTCACACCCGGCACGACCTCGAAACCGATCCCGGCGGTGTGGCATGCGCCGAGCTCCTCGGCGAGCCCGCCCCACATCGCGGGGTCGCCGTCCATGAGCCGCACGACCAGGCCCTCGGGGGTGGTCTTGCCGAGTTGCTTCGCGGTCTTGACCACGAGCTTCGCCCGGGATGCGATGGTCAGCGGCTGGCCCGTCTGGCCGTGGCCCGCATCGACCACCTCGGTGTCGTCGGTGATGAAGGGGGCGATGAACTCCTCACGGGCGACCTTGTCGATCACGACGACGTCGGCCCGACGCAGCAGCTCGGCGGCCCGCACGGTCAGCAGGCCCGGGTCACCGGGACCCGTCCCGACGAACGCGACGGTGGCCGGGATGTTGACGGTCTGATTGGTGGTGCTCACTTTTCACGCTCCACAGCGCTGGTTGGGTTGTGTCGGCTGTTGTCGAATGTCACGGGGTCGGCTCCTGGGAGGTGTCCGCGCTGCCGTCCCCGATGGGTGGTCGTTCACGTCCGGTGGGTATGGGCACCGAAGGCTCGAGATCGACGTGTTCCGCGGCCCCGTCGGTGAGCAGGATGGCGGCCAGATCGGCGCCGAGCCGCTCGGCGTCGGCCGCCGGGCCGCTCACCCAGCGCCGCAGGCCGAACGAGCCATCGACGGTGCCGATGAACGCCCGCAGGGAGATCTCCAGGCTTCCGTCGACGTCTTCGCTGAGCTCCGCCAGGGCACCGATCGGTGCGGAGCATCCGGCTCCGAGCGCACCGAGCAGCGCTCGCTCGGCCGTCACCGACACCCGGGTGTCACTGTGCTCGATCGACGCGGCGATGTCACACATCTGCGCGTCGTCCTCGCGCACTTCGACCGCGAGTGCACCCTGACCGGGTGCCGGCAGCATCTGCACCGGCTGGATCGTCTCGGTGATCTCGCCGGTGCGCCCGACCCGATCGAGGCCGGCGCGGGCGAGCACGACCGCGTCGAGTTCGCCGCGGCGTACGAAGTCGATGCGGGTGTCGACGTTGCCCCGGATGGGCTGGACCTGCAGACCGAGCCCCAGCGCCTCCAACTGCGCCGCACGGCGCGGGGATCCGGTGCCGACCGTCGAGCCCGCGGGCAGCTGCGCAAGGGTCAGCCCGTCCCGGGCGATCAGCGCATCGCGAGCATCAGCCCGCTGCGGCACTGCCGCGACGGCCAGCCCCGGCTCCGGTGCGACCGGAAGGTCCTTCAGGGAATGCACTGCGAGGTCGACCCGTCCGTCGAGCAGAGCCTGGCGCAGGGCGGCTGCGAACACCCCGGTGCCGCCCATGGATGCCAGTGGCGCGCGGGAGGTGTCGCCCTCGGTGACGATGTCGACGAGTTCGACCTCATGCCCGAACGCCGCCAGTTTGTCGGCGACCCACTGCGACTGGGTCCGCGCGAGCGTGCTGCGGCGGGTGCCGAGCCGAAGCACACGTCGTGTGCCGGAGCCCGCCGTGTGCTCCGCAGGGACGGGGGCGAGCTTGCGAGTGGACGCGGTGGGGACCACCGTCACGCGAGATCACCGCCCTTGGGGAGCCGGGAGACGCGCGACTCGTGCGGGTCGAGGTCGAAAAGCTGGCGCAGCAGGTCGGCCACGTCGGCGCCACCCTCCTTGCCGGCCAGCTGCTTCATCCGGACCGTGGGGGTGTGCAGGATCTTCTCGACGACGCGGTGCATGGCGAGCCGCACCTCGTCGAGGTCGTGCTCGGTCAGGTCGAGACGGCCCTCCAGGCGGGCCAGTTCGGCATCCATCAGGATCGACGACTGGGCCCGCAACGCGGTGACGGTCGGAATGATCGCGGCCTCGCGACGACGCACCAGGAAGTCGGCGACGGCCCCGGTGACCAGTTGCTCGACCTGCCGCACCTGTTCACGTTCGGAGCCCTCGACCCCGTCGCGACCACCCAGCGACTCCAGGCTGATCAGCGTCAGCCCCTCGCGGTCGGCGAGGACCGGGTCGACGTCACGGGGCAGGCCGAGGTCGATGAGGACGGTATCCCCTGCCGACCGGGGCACGACCTTCTCGTCGATGACGTATCCGACCGCGCCCGTGCACGAGATCACCAGGTCGGCCTGCGCGACCGCGTCGACCAGCTCGTCCCAGGGCCGCCACGACCCACCGATCGCGCTCGCGAGACGGCGCGCCCGCTGCGGGGTGCGGTTGACGACCACCACGTCGCCGAAGCCGGCCCGACGCACCGTATGCGCCGCCAGTCCGCTCATCGCCCCGGCACCGACCACGACGGCGCGCCGGTCGCCGAAGGAGCCGAGCTCGTCGGACGCGCGCTCCAGCGCGCGCTGCACCAGCGATCTGCTGACCTTGTCGAT
Organism: uncultured Intrasporangiaceae bacterium; assembly: GCA_964412865.1. Lineage (GTDB taxonomy): Bacteria > Actinomycetota > Actinomycetes > Actinomycetales > Dermatophilaceae > Leekyejoonella. The sequence continues at coordinate 3,947 of CAYPQR010000121.1, read as the reverse complement.
GTCGGTGTCGGAGTGGGCCTGCTTGCCGACCCGCAACGCCTGCTGCGCCAGGCTCGACAGCGAGGAGCCCAGGTGGTCGGTGCGCTGGGCGAGCTGCAGGGCCTCACGCAACTGACCCAGGATCTGACTCTCGCCGACGGCCACGGAGTCCAGACCGGAGGCGACCGAGAACAGGTGCGCGACGGCACGGTCCTCGTAGTGCACGTAGAGGTGGTCACGCAATTCGTCGATCGGCACACCGGTCACCTGCGCCAGCGCCTCGGAGATGTCGGTGACGGCGCCGTGGAAGGCCATCGCCTCCGCATAGACCTCGACCCGATTGCACGTCGACAGCAGCAGATGCTCGCTGACCTGCTCCGAGCGATCCAGCACGGCGGAGAGTCTCGCGTCGCCGTCGGCCCCGAGCACCACCTGCTCGAGCAGCTCGACCGACGCGGTGTGGTGAGACATGCCCACGACGACCAGGCTCATGCCGGGGCTCCCTCCTTGCCCTCGCCGAGTCCTCGCTGCTCGTGAAATGCCAAGATCTGCAACTCTGTTGCCAGATCCACCTTGCGGACCTCCACACCGTCGGGCACCTGCAGGACGCACGGCGCGAAATTCAGGATCGAATGGACTCCCAGGTCGGTCACACGGTCGGCCACGGCCTGGGCCGCGGTCGGCGGCGTCGCGATCACGGCAATGACCCCGCCGCCTGCGACGCGGGACAACTGGTCGAAATCGATCACGGTGAGGCCGCCGATGCTGGTCCCGATGACCTGGGGATCCTCGTCGACGAGCCACCTCACGCGGAAGCCTCGCGTGGCGAAGCCGCTGTATGCCGCGAGCGCCCGGCCGAGGTTTCCCATACCGATGATGGCCACAGACCAGTCGCGCTGCAACCCGAGTTCGCGAGAAATCTCATCGGACAGACGCGCCACGTCATAGCCGACGCCGCGCACGCCGTAGGACCCGAGATAGGACAGGTCCTTGCGCAGCCCGGTGGAACGCACTCCCGCCGCTTCGGCGAGCCCTTCGGACGAGACGACGTCCACCCCCGTGGCCTCGAGCGCCCGCAGCGCGCGAAGATAGAGCGGTAGCCGCGCCACAGTAGCGTCGGGAATCTCCCGGCGATCACCGAGGGCCTGGGTCATGAGTGCTCCGACTCCTCCCGTTGTGGGCAGCGCGTATACCAAACCGCCGTCCCAGAGGATCTACGACCCCCCGAGAATAGGTCTTTGTGAAGATATGCACAAAGTCGCAAATTTTGCGCGAAGGTGCTATACCTCCCCGGATGACAGCCGCCGCGGCCGGCGCAGGGCGCGCCGGAGCCGCTTTTCATCAACCCTCCAGTAGTCATGTCTGCGGCCATCTACCAATGTCACGGGAATCTGTTCCGCATAACGCCGGCGAAGCTGCGGATCATCCAGGATGGACCGCTCCTGCCATCCGACGCCGGTGTCGGCGGCCACCCGCTCGATGACCGCGCGCGCCTCGTCGCACAGCGGACAGTCGGGTTTGCCGATGAGCGTGATCCGCGGCTGCGCGACCATCAGTGGAACACCGACCTGCGCAGGCGCAGCAACTCGTGCAGTGTCTGCTGGATCGTCTCGCGCACCTGATCGGACAGTTCGAGCACGACCATCGGATCCTCGGCCGCGGCCGGACCGTGGGACGACGTCTCGATCGGTTCGCCGAACTCGATGATCCACTTGCTGGGCAGCGGGATCAGGCCGAGCGGCCCGAGCAGCGGGAACGTCGGCGTCACCGGGAAGTATGGGAAGCCGAGCACCCGAGCCAGACCGCTGAGGTTGCCGATCTTGGGATAGATCTCCTCGGCCCCGACGATCGAGCACGGCACGATGGGCACCCCGGTGCGCAGCGCGGAGGTGACGAAGCCGCCGCGGCCGAAGCGTTGCAGCCGATAGCGTTCGCGGAACGGCTTGCCGATGCCCTTGAAGCCCTCGGGGAACACCAGCGCCACCTCGCCGGAGCGCAGCAGCCGCTCGGCGTCGGGGTTGGCGGCGAGCGTCACGCCGGACTTACGCGCGTACTCACCGACCACGGGCGACTGGAACACCAGGTCGGCCCCCAGAGACCGCACGAAGCGGTGCTGCGGATGCTCGTCGTGGATCGCGACCTGGGCCATGAGTCCGTCGACCGGCAGCGAACCGGAATGGTTGGCGACCACCAGCGCACCCGAGTCGGCGGGGATATTGGTCACGCCGCGCACCTCGACCCGGAACCACCGCTGATACAGCGGCCGCAGCATGGGCAGCCAGACCTCCTGGGTGAACTCCGGGTCGAATCCGAAATCGTCGATCTCGTAGTCGCCGGTCAGCCGGCGTCGCAGGAACGCCAGGGTCTGTGCGACCCGGCGCTCCAGATCGTCACCCTCCAGGCCGGTCGCGGAGCCGGCCGCACGCAGCAGGCCGACCAGGATGTCGACGACGTCGGCCGGGTCCAGCGGCAGATGCGGTGCGTGCGACACCGCGGCGGGCGGCTGTGCGGCCACCGCCTCGTCGGGGCCGGGCGGACCGGTGTCCTCCACGACGTGCAGAGCACGCTCGGTGGTGGCCTGCTGATGAATCGCCCTGCGAGACGGCCTGCGTCGCGGCGCGGGGGCGCTCTCCGGGGCGGGCTTCGGCGGCGTGGCATCGTCCGGCGGCGCCGCGGCCTTCGTGCTCGTGCCTCGCGGGCCCTTGCCTGCCGCGGACCTGGTGCGCGCGGTCGCGCCCTTGGCGGCGGGCCGGGCTTTCGGCGGCGTGCGTCGCGGCGCGGCCTTCTTCGCGGGCTTCTTGTCAGCCATGCGCCACACCCTCCGTCAGGGGTTCGACCGCCGCGACGAAATTGCGCACGAAGGCGTCGCGGGTGGAGTGCGACGGCGACATCGCGAGGTCGTCGCGCATCCGAGTGGTGTCGAGGCCGCGGCCATAACACAGGAAGTCCATCTGCTCGGCGTCGAACGAGCCCGCGCCGATGCGGCGGCCGACCTGCTGCACGAGACCGGCCCCCTGGGCGAGCACCGGCATCGTGTGCCGGCCGGCGATCCGCGCGGCCTGCCGGATGGTGAGCATCCCGTCGCCCGCCACGTTGACGATGCCACTGCAGCCACCGTGCACCGCCAGTGACAGGGCCTGCGCGGCATCCTCGAGGTCGAGCAGCTGGAACCGTCCGTCGAACCCGACCGGCACGGGCAGCACCGGCAGGTGGAAGTAGCTGGACAGCGGCGAGCGCAGGCCCGGGCCGACCACGGGAGCCATCCGCAGCACCAGCACGTCGGTGCCGCTGCGCCGGGCGAAGCCGCGCACATACGTCTCGATGTCGAGCGCATCCTTGCCGAGTGCGCCGAGCGGCCCGCGCCGTGCGGTCATGTCCTCCGTGAACATGGCCGGGTCGCGCGGCGAGGATCCGTAGACCGCGGACGACGACTTCACGACGAGCCGCTCCAGCGCACCCGCCTGCTGGCAGGCGGCGAGCAACTGCATCGTGCCGATGACATTGATCTCCTTCTGCGAGGAGCGGCCGCCGGCCTGCCGCGATGTCGCGAGAACCCCGAGATGAAGCACCGTATCGACCTGCTCCTGGGCCATGATCTTGCCGATCATGGGGCTTCGGATGTCGGCGCGCACGAACTGCGCCTCGCCGATGTCGTGCAGCGGCGGCACCACGTCGACCGCGATGACCCGCTCGATCCGTGGATCCGCGCTCAACGTGCGAGCCATCAGGCCACCGACGACCCCGGACACACCCGTCACGAGGACGACGTGCGGCATACCCACCTCCCGGCTGCTGTCTCCCCGGATTCTAAACCGCCCACCTGATCACGGCGCGACCGCGCGGCCACCCCTGGCTGGTCGAGTAGGCGAGCCGCTAGGCGAGGCGTATCGAGACCTCGTAAGTTGCGTTGCCGACGGGGTCGCCGGAGTGGTCACCGAGGTCGGGGCGGGGGACACGCTGCGGTCGCA
>CAYPQR010000120.1:0-7950 GCA_964412865.1 uncultured Intrasporangiaceae bacterium | reverse complement strand
TAGAGCGTTCGCTTCACACGCGAGAGGTCAGGGGTTCGAGTCCCTTCACGTCCACTCCACGCGTCTTACTCGAACCCTCGACATCGTGCGTGAGGGTCCGAGTAGGACGCTTGCTCGCGTTCTGGCGCTGGTCGACCCAGGCGAGCGCCTGGTGCTGGGTGTCGCGATCGAGCAGCAGCCCGAACGATCGGGTCGGCTCGGTGCGGATCGTGTCGTCGGCGTCGAGGTAGATGCGGGTGAAGAACGCCTGGTTCGCCATCCGCCGGGTGGTGTCTGACCCGCAGGCGTAGACGGTCTGACAGTCCCCGGCGAGCGCCAGGCACTCGTGTAGGTGGGTGCGGGCTTCCTCGTAGGTGCTGTCGAGCGCGTCGAGGCGGGCGGTCACGAGGTCGAGTTGCCGTGCGAGGCGGTCTTGCTCCTCTTTGAGCAGGTCGAGGGGCAAGGCTCCGGCGTAGTGGGCTTGGAGGCTGGCGCGGCGCTGGTCTTGGATGCGGTCTTTCTCGACGGTGAGCTGGTGGCGTTCGGTCTCGCTGGAGGCGTGCAGCGCGGCGAACTCCTCATCGAGCATCCCGAGCATCGCCTTCCTGATGTCGGCCGGTATCTGGATCGTCTTGTAGTGGTCGGCGACCAGTTGCTCCATCTTGTCCACGAGGATCGCGGGGCGGGGGTCTCGGGCGATCGGGCCGGTGATGAGCTGGAGGAAGAAGAACAGCAGCATCAGGAAGATCGCGACGCCAAAGAGAACGTCGTAGACCTTCAGGTAGTTGGGGTCGGTGACATCGACCAGCGTGGTCGAGTCAAAGAGCTGCCAGACGCCTTTGAACATCCATTCCGCGGCGTTGCCGACCCCTTGGGCGATCCAATCGAACGGGGCGGAGACGACCGTCGCGGCGGCCTTGCCCGCGACATGGCAGACCGTGGAGATAATGGGGACAGAGCAGACACCCATCTCAGATGCCCTGGCCGACGGTCCAGAAGAAATTGATGAACGCGACCGCGCCACCGGTGACGATCGCCGCGCCACACGCGATCAACACCCCCGCCTTACCTCTGGTCGCCAGATGCGGGTTCGCGGAATGGCTCCCGAAGGCCCACACCACTGCGGCCACGATCAGCGCGAGCACGCTGAGGATCAGGCCGACGGTCATGACTGCGCCGACGATCTTCTGCAAGGCGCTGATGCCGGGCAGGCCGTTGGAGTTCGGGTTGATGTTGATGTCGGCCAACACCAGACCGGACCGGCCGAGCACACCGCTCAGGCCGGTCGTGACAGGAGAAAGAACAGAGATCATCGGGCGGGCTCCCTCGCAGATGCGGACCCGCACAACACCGGCAATAGCCGGTGCGAAGTGGCGGGGTTCACCCCGCAGGTGCGCCCGCTCCGCCATCGCTCCGCCTCGGCCCTCGCAGGGCCGAGGAAGCGGTCAGAGGGTCGGGCCGATCCCGAGCAGGAAGTTGATCCAGGCGATCCCGCCGCCATCCAGAGCGGCGGCGCCGATCGCGACCAACAGGCCGGTGCGGGCCTTGGTCGCGGTCTGGTAGTTGCCGTGCGCGGAGGCGACCGCCCAGGTCGCCGCGCAGACGATCATCATCAGCACGGCGACGATCAGCACGATCGTCATCAACGCGCCGATCACCGTCTTGAGCTGCCCGGCGCCACCGACCCCGTTGAAGTTCGGGTAGACGCCCGCGGCCAGCAGCGTGTGCGAAGCGATGAGAGTGACCACGCCCGTCAGGTGCGCCACCCCACCACCCCGAAGGGGCCGCCTACTTGGATTCGGTGATGCTGCGCACGCTGGCGGTCTGGCCGGGGAACTCCGAGAGGGTGCCGTAGCACGTTCTCGCCGGTCTGCGGTGCCTCAAGGATGCGGTCGCCGCCGAGGTAGATCACGACGTGATGAGGCACGGTCTCGCCGGGATACGTGTAAAAGATGATGTCCCGTAGGCGAGCAAACGTCACCGCGTCGGTTGCTTGCCGCTGGCAGGATCATAGTTGTGGCGGGATCTTGGCATCTGCTGCGACCGCTCGCTGGTCGCCAACCGATACTCCCCGTTCCCTATAAGGTGTTTGTCAGTTTCGGGAGTTGAGCATTAGCTCGTCGCGGGAACAACCATGTAAAGGTGCCGGCGGTCGCGATGGTTACGGGTGGGCGTACGGGGTGTTCGTCGCCTCCGAATCGGTCGACAGCACAGGACAGCACGGCGACTAGTTCGAAGACCTCCTCGGGGTGATGGGGCGGTCGCGTCGCCTGAGGACCGCAGCACAGGGTCAACGTTCAGTCGGCGTTGACAAGAGGATGTCCCGCGAGCTTTGTTCGAGTCGACGCCACTTGGCTGGAGACTGCCCGACCTCGCGGGAAAAGAATGCGCTGAAGTTGGCTGCTTGACTGAACCCGAGAGCGTCCGCGCATTGCTGCACGGTCATATCAGTGTGCGCAAGAAGCCGCTTGGCCTCCAGCGCCACACGCTCGTCGAGGAAGCGCTTCGCGCTCACGCCGGTGGCGGCGACCGTCGCGCGTGTCAGCGTTCGCGTGCTGTAACTCAAAGACTGGGCGTATTCGCGGACACTTCGCCACTGGACGAAGTTTTCCTCGACTGCCGCACTGTAGGCGTGGAAAACGTCGTGCTCGGCGCCGTCCGTGCTGCGTGGCGTATCGGTGACCGCGCGCAGCAGAACGCCCGCCAGAGCGTGTCGGAGAATCACCGCTGTCCCAGCAGCGGTATTGCACGTGGCGTCCGCATACTCGGAGCGCAGGTGAGCTACGGCTGCGCGAATTAGCGCCCATCTGTGCGGGTCGAGGCGAGCCGTGAAGGATGATCCGGCGATTTCTATGGGCTCGATGTCGATCGCGGCCGGGGTGAAGAGGATGAGCAGACCGTCCAGGGTCTCGACATCGGTCCATTGATGGACCACCCCCGGCCGCAGATAGACAACCGAGCGCTCATCGAGTGCCTCGTCCACGAAGTCCCGACGGTGACTGCCCCGTCCCTTCTCTACTAGCGCGAGCACATGGAACGACGGCCGCTGCGGGTGACGACGACGCCCGGCTCGATCCATCGACCGCAGACGCGCGAACGTCAGCAGCTCCATGTTCAAGTGGGTTAGAGAGGGCTCTGGCTGGTAGGGGACCTGCCAGATCGCGTCGTACGATTGACCGTTTTTCATATGCGCAAGTCATCTTACGGGCTGGAGCCATGACGCGCAGAACCGTAGCGTCTTGGCGAGGTCAAAACGGCCCGACAAATCCCCACGACGAAGGAGAGGGTGACCATGACCGTTCTGGTTGAGAACCCGATTGATATGTCCAGTGCTTTCGACAGCCGCTTGAACGACGGTGACATCGACGGCCTGATGGAGCTTCTGACGTCGGATGCGATCAGCCGCACTCCTCAAGGCGACGTGCTTCAGGGCACGGAGTCGATTCGGGAGAACCTCGCTGGCATGATCGCCGCCGGTGCGTGTTTGCACAACACACCAAAGCACGTGTTTGTCAGCGGCGATGCTGCACTACTGCTGATTGACTGGACCCTCACGTTCAACACCGCTCCGGACGCTCCAGCCGCCGCCGGAAGGACGGCCAATGTGGTTGTTCGTGACAGGACCACCAACTCCTGGAAACTGGCGATCCTGAACCCTTCGGGTACCAACTGAACACCGCGGACGACAGTCCGATCAGTACCCGCGCCACGACCCACGGTGTTGTCCGAGGGCACGTCGTCGCCGCGGTCAACCTGCTGCGCGCCCGGCTCGCGGAGCCCTGGACACTCGATGCACTTGCCACCGAAGTCCACCTGTCGCGCTCCCAACTCGTTCGCGCCTTCGACGCCACCGTGGGAACGAGCCCGATGGCATATCTGCGGCAGATGCGGGTCGAGCGGATGGCCCGCCTGCTTGCCGGCACCGATCTGTCGATCGGGGAGGCGGCCCGCTCGGTGGGCTGGCGGAACCAGTTTCATGCGAGCCAGTGCTTTCACGCCCACTACGGCGTCTCGCCGACCGAGTTCCGTCGCCGTCAGAGCGTGTCACCCGTCCGCTGATCGACATCCGGGTTGGAGCCCGAAATCCGAGAGTGAGCCATCAGGGTTCGGTGATACGCCGGACGGTGGCGGTCTGTCCGGGGAACTCCGAGAGGGTGCCGTAGCGGACGTTCTCGCCGGTCTGCGGTGCCTCCAGGATGCGGTCGCCACCGAGGTAGATCACGACGTGGTGCGGCACCGAATGGCCGGGGTAGGTGTAGAAGATGATGTCCCCGTAGGACAGTGAACGCCACCGCATCGGTCTGTTTGTTCACCCGGATCGCAGCTGTGACGTATGGGTTTGCCGAGGTCGCGCGGAGCGGGAAGCGGTGCCCGACCCGGTTCGAGGCGACCGTGCGGTCCAGCTCCACACCACCGCCGCTACTCATCGCCGTCATCCCCCAGGCCGATGCCGCCGCTCGTCGCGGAGCGGGGGCGGCAGGCCAGGATCGAGCGCACCAGCCGGTTGTCGTCCAGCAGGTCACGCACGGTCTCGCCCAGCAACAACCGCGCCAGGACGCCTTTGCGGGTCGGGCGTCCCGGTTGCCGCCGGGAGCCGAGCAGCACCCGCAGCAGCCCGGCCCAGGCACGCCGGTCGAGGTCGAGCTGCGCGCGAAACGCGGAGTCACGCCGCAACGCCTCATACGCGGCTGGGATGCTGCCCGCGTCCGTCAACCGACCGGCGACGTACTCCACCACCGCCCCGGTCACCGTTTCCGGCCAGCCCAGCAGCTCCAACAGCCCGGTTGCGTCCGCGATCACCGGCTCAACCTCAGCGTCGGCGTCGCGGTCGGGGCCGAGGGTGGAGAACGGCAGGGTGTCGGTCAGCTCACCCGAGCGCAGCGGTGCGTCGTGTTCGGCGTGCTGGGTGCGGCGGGCTTTCTCGGTCGAGGTCAGGTGCCGCTCGGCGTGGTTCTCCGCGGAAAGGCTGACCTGCACCGCACGGGTGACCACCGCCCACGGGTCGGCCGCCCGGCGTACCCCGTCGTGGCGCATCGCCACAAACGCCGCACTGGCGGCCTCGCCGGGGTCGCGATGCCAACTACGCGCCAACGGCGCGTACCGCTCGATCGTGTACGCCAACAGGGCGGTCGCGTCCGGGTCCGCGCGCCACGCTTGCGACCCGGCGGCGTGGAGTCGGTCAAGGAGCGCGTGGAGTCCCGCCGGGCTGGCGAACGCCAGCTCGGAACCCGCGTCCGGCGTGGTGGCCGACGCGGGAACCTGGCGGGAGAACTCGTGGGCGGGCATGGCAACCAACAGGTGCGCACCCCGCGCCACCGCAGCCGCCCAAGGAACACCACTGAACGTCGCCTCAAAGACGTCAGGGCATCAGCAACATCCCCGAAGCGGACCGCTCACAGGACGGCACGGCAGCACGGGTGCGCAGACGGTGGAGGGTCAACGGCCGATCACCGACCGCTCGACCCGCACCGGCCCGGACTCGCCGCGCGTTGGCGACCAGCAGATCGTCAGGTCGCACGAGGGTCTTGAGGTAGGTGCCGCTGGCCGCGTTGAACGTGATCTTGGCCGCGGCGACCACGGCGGAGACGATGAGCAGTTGGACGAAGCTCAACCAGCCGAAGGCGTAGGCGACCGGGATCGTCGCCAGCACCGCGAAGCGAGACAGGTCCATCGCGATCATCACCGGCCGCTTACGGCGAAACTCGACCCACGGCCCGAGCGGTACTGCGATCACCACCCCCACGGCCGGACCGACCGCGGACAGCACCGAGACCTCAGCCGGGCCGGAGTGCAACGCCAGCACCGCGATCAACGGGAACGCACCGAGCGCCAGCCCGGAGCCGTAGGCGCTGACCGCGTAGGCCGCCCAAAGCCAGCCGAACTCCCGCCCCAACGACCGCCTCGTCAATCTACGGATGTGCATAGACGCATTACATCCGTGTAATCTCGCCTAAGCAAACAAAATCTGGTGGCATGAGAACAACTTTTGGTTGTGATTAGGTACGGTGAGACATGAACTTGGAGGCGGTCCGAGCGTTCGTCGCGGTCGCGGAGGAAGGGCAGTTCCAGATCGCCGCCTCCCAGCTCGCCATCAGCCAGCAGGCCGTCTCCAAGCGGCTCGCGACGCTGGAGACTGACCTTGGCGTCCGTCTGTTCAATCGCAGCGCGGGCGGCACCCAGCTCACCATCGACGGGCAGGCGTTCCTCCCGCACGCCCGCGAGCTACTGCGCGTCGAGCGGCGCGCCGCCGACTCCGTGCGCCCCGGACGACGCGCGCTGCGCCTGGACATCATGACCTCACGCACCGCGCCCGCCGTCGTCGCGCAAGCGTTCCACCAAGCCCATCCCGACATCGAGCTAGACCCGGTGAGGATCGCGGGCAGCGCTCAAGCCGCCATCGAAGCCATCGAAGCCGGGACCATCGACGCCTCGTTTCGGGCCGTGGGCTCCCCGGCATCGCGGCTGCCCGCAGGAATCGACGTGATGCCAGCCGTCGATGACGGACATCAGCTTCTCGTCGGCCCCGCCCATCCACTGGCCGCCGCGCGCTCAGTCACCCTCGCCGAGCTGGTCGGACGGCGAATCTGGATGCCAGGGATGCTCCCCGGAAGCGAGTGGGACATCTACTACTACGACCTCGCCGACGCTTTCGGGCTCACAATCGAGAGGGTCGGCCCACACTTCGGCACCGAGCACCTGCTCGACGTGCTCCACGAGTCCTCAACGCTCGCGACCCTCGCAGGCGAACACACCAAATACCTCTGGCCCGCCCACTACGACATGCGCCGCATCCCCATCCAGAACCCCACGCCGACCTACCCGCACTCGCTGATCTGGCACCGCAACAACACCCACCCCGCGCTCGCCACGCTTCGCGACTACCTCAATGCCAGAACGACCGATGCGCCCCATGCCGAGGTCTGGACACCCAAATGGGAGAGCCGAACGGCCCCGAGGCCGTAGGGCGCAATCTACGGCTCCGAGCCCTCCGAAAAGAGGCGTCACGCTACCGCGGCGACCTTCCTGCGCCCGCCTGGTCTGATCGTCACCGCCCGCTCCACCAGCACCCGCCGAACCGTCTGATCCGCCACACCCAAGTGCTGACCGACGTTGTGCAGCGTCCACCCGTCCCCGTAGAGACGGACCGCTTCGTCAATCTGCGCGTCCGTCATGATCGGCCGAGTCTTACCCGCACGAGCTACGTGCCGGGCGACCGTCGTGCGATGAAGGTCGTAGACCTTCGCCAGTTCGCAGACACGAGCCCCGGCCTCGTACTCGGCGATCAACGCCTCCAGTTCAGCCGAGGAGAGCCGACGCTGAGCCTGCCGAAGCACCCTCACGTTCGGACCCCGCGCATCCTCAAACACCGTCACCGGCGAGTCCTGAGCCACGTTGGCGCCCTTGCCGACCCGACGAAGTAGCCGTCTGACCAGGGATTTTGCGGACGTGCAAGAGTTTGAGAACTCTCTACGTAGGTCCACCAGTCCATCGGCCCCTGATCTGTACGTCGCTATAGGCTGCCTGCCCATGAGCGACCTCTTGGCGTCCGACGCACGAAATCTCCCCTTGCCCACCACCTTGGATGCCGGCGCGGAGATCACGGCGGGCGCTCCGACCGCACGGCTGCGAGAACTCGGTGACATGCGCGGTGCCGAGGTCGGCATCTGGGAGATGACCGAGGGTGCCGCCAGGGATGTGGAGGCGGATGAGGTCTTCGTGGTGATCGCAGGGCATGCGACCTTGCGCTGCGACGGCGATGAAATCGAACTGCGCCCCGGCGCCGTGGTGCGCCTGCACGAGGGGGAGCGCACCGAGTGGATCGTTCACGAGGCGCTGCGGAAGCTGTATTTCTCGCCGTCGGCGTGATGGGGAGGCGGCGTCCGGGCGGAGGCCCGTGACGAAACACTCCTATCCCTGGCTGGTCGAGTCATATGGTCGTTCGTAAGTCAAGTGGCGTAGTGGGGTTGTCCC
>CAYPQR010000119.1:0-7953 GCA_964412865.1 uncultured Intrasporangiaceae bacterium | reverse complement strand
TCGGCCGGCCGGACGAGCGGTGGGGGCAGGTGCCGGTCGCGATCGTCACCGTCGCACCTGGCGAGACTCTCGATTTGGAGCAGTTGAATGCCTTCCTGGACGGCAGGATCGCGTCGTTCAAGATGCCCAAGGATCTCGTCGTGGTCGCCGAGATGCCCCGCAATGCGAGCGGCAAGGTGATCAAGGGCGCACTACGCACCCGCGACCGCGAGGGCACGCTCGGGCAGTTTTGAAGCCGCCCGGGTCGGGACCGGGTCACGCCGTCCGATGGCGCCGCGTCTTCCCGACCCGCGCGAGGGTGCCGTCGTCTCCGGCGAACACGGTGCGGACCACGCGCGTGGCCTCGCGCAACAGCGACTCCAGGTCGGCGTCGTCGCGCTTCAGCCACTGTTCGTATGCCGACAGTGAGATGCCGAGATACGTCCACGCGATCGTCTGGGGCACAGCGGCGTCGGGGGAGAGCCCGAGGCGTTCCCCGGCATACTCCGCCACGACCTGACGCCACTCGGCATAGCGGAGTGTCGAATGCGCCGCCAAGGCAGGCACATTGAGCAGCAGGTTCATCCGTTCGCGGTGATAGGGGATCTCGGACGCGGGGAACCGGTTGAACTCGACGACCGACGCGGACAGCGCCTCCACGAGAGGAGTCCCGGCCGGAACGGACCGCAGGAACGACCGCATACTGTCGAGGCCGGCCGCGAAGTCGCCCCACGGCAGATCGCTCTTGGAGGGGAAGTAGCGGAACAACGTGCGGCGGCTCACTCCCGCCGCGGACGCGACGTCATCGACCGTCGTCGCCTCGTAACCCCGCTCGATGAAGAGCTTGAGTGCGACGTGGCTGAGCTCGGCCCGGGTGGTCGCCGGCTGCCGCCCGATGTGCACCGGGCCGTCTGGATCATCTGAGTCGGTCATCGTCGGCCATCATCCACCAATTCATCCGCAACTTCCATTCTCCCCCTTTCTTTTGGCACGGAGTGTCATTAGCATGGTGTCAACGGTGATGCTCATCACATCAGCAAGGAGGATCCCATGGGTCCGGCCAACAGCATCCGCGGCGTCACGAGCCGGGCGGACGACATGATCGGGCCCAAGCCGCACGAATCATTCCTCCCCCCAGGTCATTTGGCGTGTGCTCACGCTGCTGCGGCAGGCGCCGGACCGACAACGGGACCACGTACTACCGACCCCAACGGATAGAGATGAAGAGAGACAGATCATGGGACGCGTTGAAGGCAAGGTCGCATTCATCACCGGAGCAGCAAGAGGTCAGGGACGCAGTCACGCGCTGCGCCTCGCGCAGGAGGGCGCCGACATCATCGCCATCGACCTGTGTGAGTCGGTGCCGAGCATCGAGCGCTACTACCCGGGCGCCACGGAGGCCGATCTCGCCGAAACCGTCAGACAGGTGGAGAATCTCGACCGGCGCATCGTCGCCACCAAGGCGGACGTGCGTGACTTCGATGGGTTGAAGAAGGCGTTGGACGATGGCGTCGCCGCGCTCGGGCACGTGGACATCGTGAGCGCCAACGCGGGAATCTTCGCCTTCGGCGACAAGACCCAGGACGTCTCGGACAGCGACTGGCAAGACGTCATCGACGTCAACCAGACCGGTGTCTGGCACACCTGCAAGGCGGTCATCCCGCATCTGATCGACCAAGGGACCGGCGGCTCGATCGTCCTGACCAGTTCGACGGCGGGCCTGAAGGGGACTCCGAACGTCGCCGCATACACGGCCAGCAAGCATGCCGTGGTCGGCATCATGCGCACGCTGGCCCTCGAACTCGCGCCCTATTCGATCAGGGTCAACACGGTGCACCCGACCGGTGTCGCCACCGACATGATTCACAACGAGTCGGCCTTCCGGCTGTTCCTGCCCGATGTCGAGCATCCGACGAAGGAGCAGGCCGCGGAGGTGTTTACGTCGACGAACGCGTTGCCGATCCCGTGGGTCGAGCCGGTCGACATCAGTAATGCGGTGTTGTTCCTCGCGTCGGATGAGGCGCGATATGTCACCGGCACCGAGCTGAAGGTCGACGCCGGATACACCGTCAAATAGCCGAGACCACGACAACGGAAGTAGGAAGCAATGCCTGGAAAGCTGGAAGGCAAGGTCGCATTCATCACCGGTGCAGCGAGAGGGCAGGGACGCAGTCACGCGCTGCGCCTGGCGCAGGAGGGTGCCGACATCATCGCGGTCGACATCTGCGAACAGATCGAGACGGTCCCGTATCCGATGGCTACGCCCGCTGATCTCGCCGAAACAGCCGAGCAGGTCGAGGCACTCGACCGCCGGATCCTCACGCGGCAAGCCGACGTGCGCGACCGTGCGGCCCTGCAGGCCGCATTCGACGCCGGCGTGGCGGAGCTCGGCCCTGTCGACATCGTGCTGGCCAACGCCGGTATCGCACCCATGTCGATGCAACCGGTCGAGGCTGAGTGGCAGGATGTCGTCGACGTCAACCTCTCCGGTGTGCGCAACACCGTCGAGGTGGCCAAACCATCCCTCATCGAGCGAGGCAAGGGCGGGGCCATCGTCCTGACGAGTTCGACCGCGGGCCTGACGGGCATCGGCGGTGACACACCGGGCGGCATCGGCTACACCGCCGCGAAACACGGCGTGGTCGGCCTGATGCGCGCATATGCCAATTATCTTGCGCCGCACTCCATCAGGGTCAACACGGTGCATCCCACCGGCGTGCATACCCCGATGGTCGAGAACGACGTGATGCAGCAGTTCATCCAGAACGATCCGGCGATGGGCCAGGCCATGGCGAATGCTCTGCCCGTGGACATGGTCGACCCGGTCGACATCTCCAACGCGATCGTCTGGCTCGTCTCGGACGACGCACGCTACGTCACCGGCATCACCGTGCCGGTCGACGCAGGCTTCGTGAACAAGCGATAGGGGCGTCGTCGGCACGCGGATGGACACCGCTGCGACGAACGACGAGGAACACCGGACAGAACGGAGAAACCCATGGGACGAGTAGAGGGCAAGGTCGCATTCATCACGGGTGCGGCGCGCGGCCAGGGGCGTAGCCACGCCGTCCGGCTGGCGCAGGAAGGTGCGGACATCATCGCCATCGATGTCTGCGAGGACATCCCCGGCGTGCCGTATGCCGGGCCGCGGCAGGAGGATCTCGACGAGACCGTCCGGCAGGTCGAGGCCCTGGACCGGCGAATCATCGCCACCAAGGCCGACGTTCGCGACTTCGACGCGGTGAGGAAGGCCGTGGATGACGGCGTCGCCGAACTGGGGAGACTGGACATCGTCAGCGCGAACGCCGGCATCTCCGGGCCCATGGGTGAGGCCGCAGACCTGGAGGAGCGCGTCTGGCAGCAGATGATCGACATCAACCTGACCGGTGTATGGCATGCCGCGAAGGCGGCCATCCCGCACATCAGGGCGGGAGGTCGCGGCGGGGCGATCATCCTGACCAGCTCGGCTGCGGGATTGATGGCATATCCCAACATCTCGCACTACGTGTCGGCCAAGCACGGTGTCGTCGGGCTGATGCGCACCCTCGCCCTGGAGCTCGCGCCGGACATGATCCGTGTCAACAGCATTCACCCGACTCAGGTCGACACCGACATGATCATGAACGAGGCGACCTTCAAGCTGTTCAACCCGGAGGCCGAGAACCCGACGCGTGAGGACTTCGCGCCGGTTTCGCAGGAAATGAATGCCCTACCGATCCCGTGGGTCGAGGCGATCGACATCTCGAACGCGTTGCTGTTCCTGGCATCCGACGAGGCGCGATACATCACGGGCGTGCCGCTGCCCGTGGACGCCGGGGCGGTGATCAAGTGACGGAGGCGTCTATGCAGCCAGAGGGCACGCAATCCGGCGAGGCGACCGGCCACGGCGACGTAGCCGGTGCCCGGCGGCGGATCGGCGCCGCGATCATCGGACGGGAACGGGAGCTGGACCTCACGCTCGCTGCCGTCGCCGCCGGCCGCGACATCGTCCTCGAGGGGCCGCCCGGCACGAGCAAGACCACCATCCTGAAGGCCATCACGGCCGAATGGGGCATCCCTCTGCTCTTCGTCGAGGGCAACGCCGACCTCACCCCGGCCAAACTCGTCGGGCACCACAACCCCGCACGGGTGCTCAAGGAGGACTACAGCACCGACAACTTCGTGCCCGGGCCACTCGTCGAGGCGATGCAGACCGGCGGGTTCCTCTATATCGAGGAGTTCAACCGGGCGCCGGAAGACACCCTCAACACACTACTGACGGCGATGGCCGACCGCGCCATCGCGGTGCCGCGCGTCGGCACGATCGCCGCGGCGCCGTCATTCCGTGTGATCGCGTCGATGAACCCGTATGACAACGTCGGCACGACACGCCTCTCCACCAGCGTGCACGACCGGCTCAACCGGCTCTCGGTCGGCTACCAGGACGCGGAAGCCGAAGAAGCCATCACCCGGCTGCGCTCCGACGTGGACGACGACCTCGGGGATCGCCTTGTCGCAGACGCGGTCTGGGTGACCCGCGCGACGCGCGAGCACCCCGACATACGGCAGGGCAGCAGCGTCCGCGGAGCCATCGACTGCGTGCGGGTCGCGCAGCAGTTGGCGCAGATGTATGCCATCGCGGCGCCGGACGACGATCGCTATCCAGACCTCGTATACGACGCCATGACCGTGTCGCTGTCCGGGCGGATCCACCTCGACGAGGCCGCCGAGACGACGCCCGAACGCGTGCTTCGCGAAATCTGGGAGGACCGGTTCGTCCTGAGGCCTGCCCGAGCCGCACCGGGTTGAAGAGAGGTCGAGGCCGACTCGCCCGTCCGGAGTGACCGCAGGTCGACGAAGCGGACCTCGCGTGCCCCGCTGCGGCGCAGACCCAAGCAACTCACCGAAGCGCCAACCGTATTCGAGCCATCCTCCGGCGGAGGCCTCGTCGTTCGGGCGCAGCCGACTTCGGGGCGAGGCGGGTCGAACAGGCCGGGTGGCGGCGCAGCGCCCGGGTTCACCGACGAGGTGGGCGAACTCGTGGCCGCCGACGCCGAAGCGGTGGAGCCGGATCCGACCGTGCGAGAACGTGCCCGGCAGATCATCGACCGGCTCGCGCTGCCGCGACCGCGTGTCGATGCGACGGCCCGGCGCGGCTCGGGCGGTCTGATGAGCCTGCCCTACCGGGGCGGCTCGGACGACATCGACCTGGACAGGACCCTCGAGGTCCTGGCCGAGCGGCCCATGCCCGAGGACGAGGACATCATCGTGCGCGATCGTGCCCGCACGAAGCGGTCGGTCGTCCTCGCCGTCGACGTCTCCGGATCCATGCGCGGCGAACGGATTCGCACGGCCGCCGCCGCGGTCGGCGCTCTGGCGGCTGAGCTGGCGGAGGAAAACCTCGCGGTCATCGCGTTCTGGTCGGACGCGGCGATCCTGCTGGCCCTCGGCCACGACGTGAAGCCGACGAGGATCCTGGACGACCTGCTGCGCATACCGGCTCGCGGCCTGACCAACGTCGCGTTCCCGCTCGAGCTCGCCGCGCAACAGCTCGCGCGGGTGCCCGTGCGTGACGCGCGCGTCGTCCTCCTGTCCGACTGCGTGCACAACGCGGGCCCCGATCCGCGCGACATCGCCGCCCGGCTGCCACGGCTCGACGTGCTCATCGACGTCACCGGGGAGCAGGACCTCGACCTCGGGCGCGAGCTCGCCGCGCTCGGTCGCGGAGGCGCCAGGGCGATCCGCGGCTACCGAGACGTCGCCCCGGCGCTGACCGATCTCTTCCGTGCGTGATCGACGGATGGGCCGAAACCGCATCGTCCGACGGCGCTACCCCCTGATCCGTTCACCGAGGGGCATACCAACCCACCGACAGGCATACATTTTATGTGGACCTGTCGAGGGGGATGTATGCCTCTCGGCGGGCGGCGCGCCTCAGGAGGCGGGGGCGGCGAAGAACTCGATGGCGATGCCGTCGGGGTCCTGGCAGGTGGCAACGCTCGCCGGGTCGCCGGTGATGCGGCTGTGTGCGACACCCGCCTCGTCGAGCGCGGCGAGCCATTCTTCGACCTCGGCGCGGTCGGCGCAGGCGAACGACAGGTGGTCGAGGCCGACGCGCTTCTCGTCGAATCGGTCGCCCGTAGGCGTGCCCTCGTGGGCCTGCAGCCCGAGGACGAGGCCCGATCCGCCGAGCATGAGTACTCGTTTCCACCCCGGGCCCGCCATGTCGCGCAGCCGTTTCATGCCGAGTGCCTTCGCATACCAGTCGACGCTCTTCTCGAGGTCGGTCACGGTCAGCGTCACATGGCTTATGGAATTGAGGGTGGACATGTCGGCATTGTCCCACCGTGGGCTGCGTCCCCGGCCGTGACCGGTTGCCTCCCAGCGGTGCCCGACATGACGAGGGCCGTATGCCACGGCATACGGCCCTCGAGCGACCCGCGGTTCAGCCGGCTGCGGACTGACTGTCGGCGTGCTTCTGCGCCTCGCGCTTGCCGACCTCGGTCGTGACATAGGACATGGCGATGCCCACGCCGGCCGCCGCCAGAGCCCAGCCCGTGCCCTTGCGCTCGATGCCGAGCGCGTGATCGAGCGAGAGTTCGCCGGGCCCCATCTCGGCCAGGGCGGCCAGTGCGGTGATCAGCGTGACGTTGTATTCATAGCCCCCGTTGGAGTTCCAGACGCCGTTGGCGGCGTGCACCTTGCGGATCGCCGTGGTCATGACGCCGATGAGGCTCGAGGCCGCGAGCGGAGTCGCCAAGCCGGCCGCAAGCAGGGCACCGCCTCCCGTCTCGGCCGCCCCGGCCGCGATGGCATTGCGACGCGGCGGATGCATCTGCAGCGAATCCATCATCTGGTCGGTGCCCTCGAGCCCCGGCCCGCCGAACCACCCCATCAGCTTCTGGGTGCCGTGACCGATGAACAGGCCACCGATGGCCGCGCGTGCCGCCAATCGAGCGATGTGCATGGGTTACCTCCTTCGTGGCGTTACCCTTCAACATAAAGTTGAACACTCAACGAGATTACCTGCCGAGGCGAACTCGTGTCGATACGTGCCCGCCGGATCGTGAGCGTCACACCTCGATCATCCGCCTTCGACCGCACTCCTGGGGAGATGGGCCCCGACGGAAGATCGCGTATGCGGCGCGGCACTGCATACGATCGGGGCATGTCAGACGCCGTGCCCGACCGCTCGCCCGGCCTGCTCGGCAAGGTGATGCTGGTGCTGCGGGCCTTCGACGCGGACGAGGGCGGCCTGACGTTCACCGAGCTCAGAGAGCGCACCGGGCTCGCCAAGGGCACGCTGCATCGTCTCCTCGGCGACCTGGTGGCCGAGCGGCTGCTCGACCGGCGCGATCGCGTCTACCACCTGGGCGGCGGGCTCTTCGAGCTCGGGATGCGGGCGTCGATCGAGCGCGGGCTGCTGGAGGTCGCCACGCCGTTCCTGGAGGACCTCTATGAGCGGACCCACGAGATCGTGCACCTCGGGCTGCGCGAGGGCACCGAGGTCGTGTATGTCGCGAAGGTCGGCGGCCACCGCCAGGCCAAGGCACCGTCGCGCCTCGGCGGACGAATGCCGTTGCACGCCACCGCGATCGGCAAGATCCTGCTCGCCCACGCACCCGATGACCTGCGCCGGCAGGTGCTGACCGGAGGACTGGCCCGCCTCGCACCGCGCACGATCGTCGCCCCGGCCCATCTGCAGGGGCAGCTCGTGCGGGCGCGGGAGGAGGGCGTCGCCTACGAGCGCGAGGAATCCTCGATCGGCCTGGCCTGCGTGGCGGCGCCGGTGTTCGACGGCGAGGATCAGGTCATCGCGGCCGTCAGCGTCACGGGGCCGGTCGACCGGTTCCGGCCGAGCGGGCACGCCGACTCCGTGCGAGCGGCGGCCGCGGGCATCACGGCCACCCTCGCGCGGCGCGAGCGGCTACGGCACCCGCGGGCCTGAACCGCTCAGGCGGCCTTCGGCATCTCCGGCTGCACCGGCAGCTGCCG
>CAYPQR010000118.1:0-7981 GCA_964412865.1 uncultured Intrasporangiaceae bacterium | reverse complement strand
CCAGCAGCACCCGTCGCACCGGATGCTTGCGGCGTCGCCGTGCCGTGCCGCCGTATGGCTCGGGGCCGCGGCCACCGCCACCTCCGCGACCGCCTCCCGCGCCGCCGCCTCCGCGGCCGCCACCGGACGCGGTCGGCCCGCTCGGCCCGCGGGACGGCATGACCCGCGTGGAGTCGTATGCGGGCCCGTCGGAACCGTGCGGCGCGCCCGGGAGCCGGCCGGCCCGCCGGCCCTCGGTGTGCACCGGGATCTCGTGCGGCTCCTCGGCAGGACGGCGTCCGGCACGGGGCCGCCGGGCGGCCCCGTGCCTCGTGTCGACGGTGAAGGCGTCGTCATCTGGCATCGGGTCAGCGTAACCCGCCCGATTGTGGGGCTCGCGTAGGCGCGCATGTACTGTTGCCCCGTGTCGAGCCCTGATACCGCATCATCCCGGGGAATATCGGTCGTCATGCCGATCCTGAACGAGGAGCGGCATCTGGCCGAGGCCGTGCGTGCCGTGCTCGATCAGGGCTGGGACGGGCCGCTGGAGATCATCCTGGCG
The DNA here is from genome assembly GCA_964412865.1 of uncultured Intrasporangiaceae bacterium. GTDB lineage: Bacteria > Actinomycetota > Actinomycetes > Actinomycetales > Dermatophilaceae > Leekyejoonella. Next base: position 7,440 of record CAYPQR010000118.1, on the reverse strand, counting down.
GTGGGCCCGTCGCAGGACCGCACGGAGGATGTCGCGCAGTCCCTCGCCGCCGCGGACGGCAGAGTCCGTGTCGTCCACAATCCCTCGGGGCGCACGCCCGATGCGCTCAACGCCGCCCTGCGCGCCTCCGCATACGACATCGTCTGCCGCGTCGACGGCCACGGCATCCTCTCGCCGGGCTATTTGCAGATCGCGGCGGAGACCCTGGAGGAGACCGGTGCGGCCAACGTCGGCGGCATCATGGACGCGCAGGGTACGACCCCGTTCGAGTGTGCCGTCGCGGTCGCGATGAAGTCCAAGATCGGGGTCGGCGGGGCGAAGTTCAAGCTCGGCGGCCAGGCGGGCCCCTCCGACACCGTCTATCTCGGGGTCTTCCGTCGCGAGTGGCTGGAGCGCGTCGGGGGCTACGACGCCCGGTTCACGCGAGCACAGGACTGGGAGATGAACTACCGCATCCGTGCCCTCGGCGGCATCGTCTGGTTCACTCCGACGCTACGTGTCGCCTATCGTCCGCGCGGCACGATGCGGGCCCTGGCGCGGCAGTACCGCGAGTACGGCCAGTGGCGACGCGCCGTCTCCCGTCGCCACAAGGGTTCGATCAATGCCCGGTATCTCGCGCCCCCGGCGGCGCTCGCCGCGGTGGCCGGCGGCGCGGTCGGAGGGCTGATCTGGCGGCCGTTGTGGGTGGTGCCCGCCGCGTATGCCGGTGCGGTCTCGGTCGGCGGCGCGATCATCTCGCGCGGTCAGGAGCCGCGGGTGCGTCTCACGCTCCCCGTGGTGCTCGCCACCATGCACATGTCGTGGGGGTGGGGCTTTCTGACCAGCAGGATCCGGCTCGCCGACGATGCACCCGCCACGCCGGGCGACGGGCAGGTAACCTGAGCCGGCCGCATCCTCATCGACCAAGGACGAGATGACACTCCGGGAGCGCGTCGGCCGTATGGTCGAGTACCGCAAGGTCCTCCAGATCCTTGTGCGTCGCGACCTTCGGGTGCGGTATGCCCGCAGCTGGCTGGGCTACGTGTGGACGCTCGTCGACCCGCTGATGATGTCGCTGATCTACGCATTCGTCTTCGGCTTCATCTATCAGCACGCCATCACCGAGGGGCCGGCGTCGCGCACCGACGGACTGCCGATGGTGATGTGGATCGTGCCCGGATTCTTGCCGTGGAGCTGGTTCAACGGCTCGCTCAGCGAGTCGACCCGCGCGCTGAAGGCCGAGCGGCTGCTGGTGCGCTCCACCAACATCCCGCGCGAGTTCTGGGTCGTCAGGATGGTCCTCGCCAAGGGTGTCGAGCACATCATGTCGCTGCCCATCTACGCCCTGTTCGTCGTGATCTTCCTGGTCAAGGACGAGATCGTCCTCAACTGGCGGCTGGTCTTCATCGCGCCCGGCATGCTCATCGAGCTGATCCTGCTCATCGGCATGGGGCTGGTGCTCGCCCCGATCTCGGTCATGGCACAGGATTTCCAGCGCATCGTGAAGATCGTGCTGCGGATGATGTTCTATCTGACGCCGGTCGTCTACTCGACGGGATACCTGAGCCACCGGCTGCCGGTCGCAGGGTTCCTGCAGACCCTCAACCCGCTGACCGGCATCATGGACATGTATCGGGTCGGGGTGACCGGATACACGCCCAACTACCAGGCGTGGGGGCTGGCCATCGTCATCTCGGCGTTGTGGCTGGTGGCCGGAATGATCGTCTTCCGCAAGATGGAACCGACCATCTTGAAGGAGATCTGACATGGCCGTGAAATGGAGGACGAGACCCGGGGAGCCGGTGATCACGGTCGACGGCGTTGGGATCGAGTTCCTGCGTGGCCGCAAGCGGAACCTGTCGCTGCGGGAGATGATCTTCCGGCGGGAGACGACCCACGTCAAGGACAGCTTCTGGGCGCTGCGCGACATCTCGTTCACCGTCGGCCGCGGGGAGGCCGTCGGTCTGGTGGGCGCCAACGGCGGCGGCAAGTCGACTCTGCTGAAGATCATCGCCGGCACGCTGCTGCCCGACGAGGGCAGCGTCACGGTCCGGGACGGCGTCGCGCCGCTGATCGAGCTCACCGGCGGCTTCATCGGCGACCTGACCGCCGAGGAGAACATCTATCTGACCGCCGGACTGCACGGCATGAGCACGACGGAGGTGGACGAGCGGTTCGACGAGATCGTCGACTTCGCCGGCCCGCAGGTGCGTGCGGGTCTGCATCTGCCGTTCCGGCACTTCTCATCCGGTATGAAGGCCCGGCTGGGCTTCGGGGTCATCACCTGCCTGGACGAGCCGATCATCCTGGTCGACGAGGTGCTCGCCGTCGGCGACGCGGCGTTCCGGCGCAAGTGCTACAACCGCATGGAGGCCCTGCTCGACGACGGGCGCACGCTGTTCCTGGTGTCGCACTCCGCGCGGGATCTGACGCGGTTTTGCACCCGCGGGATCTATCTGCACGGCGGCCGCCTCGCCGGTGACGGCCCCATGGACCTCATCATGGAGCAATATCAGCGGGAGATCATGGGCGACGCCTACACACCGCCCACCGATGAGGAACGTGAGGAGAAGCGGCGCAAGCGGGCCGAGGCCCGCGAGCGGAGACGCCGCAAGCGGGAGGCCGCCGCGTTCCGGGCACAGTCGGCTTCGCAGGCGGAGGCACGGTCGGGCGGTGACCGCTATGGCGGTGAGCGGCGGGCGCACCGCGAGCGGCGCGACAACGGCTAGACGCGCCGGCGCTCGCGGGCGATCCTGGCGAGTTCGTCCAGACTCTCCGGTGCGGTGACCGCGCCCTTGGCGGCGGCCTGCTCGACGGGGGTGCCGCGCAGGATCTTCTTGACCGGCACCTCCAGCTTCTTGCCCGAGAGGGTGTGCGGCAGGGCCGACAGCGAGTGGATGACGTCGGGCACGTGGCGCGGTGACAGCTTCGATCGCAGCTCGCGGCTGATCGCGCCGCGCAGCTCGTCGTCGAGGTCGGTGCCGTCGGCGAGCTGCACGAACAGGTAGAGCGTGCCCGCACCTCCTTCGGGATCCTCCAGATGCACGACCAGGCTGTCGACGATCCCGTCGATCGACTCCACGACGGTGTAGAACTCCGACGTGCCGAGTCGCACGCCCCCGCGGTTGAGCGTCGCATCGCTGCGCCCGGTGATGACGCAGGTGCCGCGGTCGGTGATCGTGATCCAGTCGCCGTGGCGCCATACGCCGGGGATGTCCTCGAAGTAGGCCGCGTGATAGCGCGACCCGTCGGGGTCGTTCCAGAAGCCGACGGGCATCGAGGGCATGGGCGCCTCGATGACCAGCTCGCCGAGCCGGCCGATGACCGGCTTGCCGGACACGTCGTAGGCGGCGACGGCGGCGCCCAGGCAACGGCAGGCGATCTCGCCGGCTGTGACCGGCAGGGTGCGCGCGGACCCGACGAAGCCGGTGCAGGTGTCGGTGCCGCCGGACAGCGATCCGAGGTGCAGGTCGTCGCCGACCGCGTCATAGACCCAGCGGAAGCCCTCGGCCGGCAGCGGCGCGCCGGTCGAGCCGATGCCGCGCAGCGCGCTCAGGTCGGCGAGGTCGCGCGGCCGGATGCCCGCCTTGCGGCAGGCCAGCAGGAAGGGTGCGCTGGTGCCGAAATAGGTGATGCCGGTCTCGGCGGCCAGGCGCCACAGCATCGCCGGGTCGGGGTATGACGGGTGGCCGTCGAACATCACGATGGTCGACCCCACGCCGATCCCGGAGACCAGGAAGTTCCACATCATCCAGCCGGTGGTGGAGAACCAGAAGAAGGTGTCGTCGGGGCCGAGGTCGGTCTGCAGGCCGAGCGCCTTCAGATGCTCGATGGTGATGCCGCCGTGGCCGTGGATGATGGCCTTCGGCAGACCGGTGGTGCCCGAGGAGAACAGCACATACAGGGGGTGGTCGAAGGGCACGCGTTCGAAGGTGAGCGGGGCCGATTCGGCGGTGAACTCGTCCCAACCGGTGGTGTCGTCCGGCACGGCGCCCGGACGCAGGTAGTCGATCCATACGGTCGTCTGCACGCTCGGCAGCGAACGACGGATCTCGGCGATCTCCTCGGCGCGGTCGATGTCCTTGGCGCCGTATCGGTAGCCGTCGACCGTCACCAGCACCTTCGGCTCGATCTGACGCAGCCGATCCACCACGCTCTTGGTGCCGAATTCCGGTGCGCAGGAGCTGAATACCGCACCCAGGCTGGCCGATGCGAGCAGCACGGCGAGGGTCTCGGGGATGTTCGGGCTGTATGCCGCGACCCGGTCGCCGCGGCCGACCCCGGCCCGCTCGAGGCCGGCCCGCACGCGCGCCACCAGCTCACGCAACTCTGCCGCGGTCAGCCGCACCTCGTCCCGGGTCTGCGAACGCGAGATCACGACCACGTCGTCGTCGGCGCGCCCGGGCATGCGCAGCATCACTTCGGCGTAGTTGAGGCGCACCTGCGGAAACCACACGGCACCGGGCATCGAATCGTCGGCGAGGGCGACGCTCGGGCCGCCGTCGGGCGCGTCGGCCGGCACATCGAAATGGCGCCACACCTGCAGCCAGAAGTCGTTCATCTGCTGTGTCGACCAGCGCCACAGACCCTCGTAGTCGTCGAACTCCGGGCCGCCCGCCGCGTGGACCTGATCGGTGAAATCGTCGAGACGACACCGGTCGTCGCTCGCGGGCTCCCACAACACCTCGGGACGTGCGTCGAAAGTCTGGGACATGGTCTGCGGATCCTTCGCCGGAGGAGAGACGTGCATCACAGAACCTACCCCCGCGGCGGGTCGCGGCGGACAGGTGTCCCGGGGTCGTCAGCCGCGGCCGGCGCCCTCGGCGCGCAGCCTGCCCTCGACCGCCTGCTCGTCCGGGTTGCGGATCAGCACGACCCCGCCGCCGGCGGCCCAGACACGCAGCGTGTCGCGCAGCACCCCCGTCAGCGACGATGCCGACACCCAGACGCGCCGGGCGTCGGTGGTCAGCGGTGGCACCAGGTCGGCATACGTCACGGAGGTGTCGGCGACGGAGATCGCGGGGTCCGCGTCGTCGGCCGCCGCCCATGCATCGAAGTGATCGTCGTAGGAAGACAGTTGCGCCGCTTCGTCGATGGCGCCGTCCGGCACGGCGGCTGTGCTCGCGCGGGCGAGTGCGGCGAGCGTGACCACGACCTGGCCGTCTCCTTGCCGCGGATCGTTAGTGATCAGCACGTCGGCGTCGCGGGAGTCGCTCAGGGTCGCACCGACCGACCACGTCGCCAGGGCCCAATACAGTGTGCGCCAGTGCTGGGGCGGCAGGTCGACGCCGATGCTCGTGCCGGGTGCGGCATCGAACTCCTCCTGAAGCAGATTGCCTGCCTTGGCGACCCAGTTGGCGAGCACCTTGCCCGACAGTTCGATGCGCTCACCTCGGGTCGGGCCCGGCGTGTCGTCATAGAACGTGACGCGCGGGGCGGTCTCATCCCGGCGCAGATGAGCAAGCAGGTCGGCGCAGCGCACGCCCTCCATGAGGTCTCCTCCGATCGGTTCGACGGCCTGCTGCAGACTACGCCGGGGTCGGTCCGCGACGCCGCCGGTGCCGCGTCGCAGGCGGGGGATCCGACGAATCGGCGACAAAACCGTTAGAGTCGAGGTGTGAAGGCCAATCTGCCGACCGCTGCCGACCTTGCTTCCCGTCCCGCCGTCCAACGCGCCGTGGGCCTGGCGCGAGACGCTGCCAGAGGCACCGCGGCCCGCCTTCCCCGTCCGGCCGAGCAGCGGCCGCCGCTGAAGGCCGCAGACCTGAGCGGCATCCGCACCACCGATCTTCTCGTCGACGGGGTCGAGGCGAGGCTCGCCCGACGCCGCTCGCGCGAACTGCATCTGCCGCGCACGCTCGACGACACGAGCGCCTGGGCCGCGCTGGGCGCGCTCGCGGCGCTGCTGCGGATCGTCGACGACGGGCGACGCACCGCGACCGTGATCGACACCGCGGGCCCCCGCTCGGTGTTCTCGAGGTGGGCGACGAAGGTCGGTTTCGCGCCGGTCGCACTCGACGTGACGCGCCCGGATGTGGTCGGCGAGTCGATCGACGTGCGGTCGGTCGACATGGTCGCCAGGCTCTATCCGCACATGAGTCAACCCGAGACGATCGACGAGGACCTCGCCCGCGGTTCCGGCGCGCTGCGCCGAGGGGGTCTCATGACGGTCACGGTCCGTCTCGGTCCCGCCGAGGAGTGTGGGCTGGGTATGCCCGAGCTGCGGGCACTGATTGCACGCACCGATGAGCAGGGCCTTTCGCTGGTCGGCGACCTCGACATCGACGACGGACGCCGGGCCCGTGAGGCACAGCGGGCCGAGCAGGCCGCCAGCTTCGGCATCGCGCTGCTGACCTTCCGTCGTCGGTGACCTCCGTCGGAGAGACCGCCGACTGGGCTCCGGGCCGGCCGGTGCCGGTCGAGTCGATTCTGGCGCCACTGCGTCGTGGATCCGGTGATCCGACCTGGTATTCCGGCGCGGGTGAGGTGTGGCGTGCCGCGCAGACACCACGTGGCGCGGCCACGGTGCGATATCGCACCGTGCGCGAGCAGGCCGGTGACCGCGTGGTTGCGACCGCGTGGGGCGACGGGGCATGGTGGATGCTCGGCCGACTGGCCGAGTCGCTTGGCGGGGGCGATGACGTCTCGGCGTTCACGCCACGGCATACCGCCCTGGAGGCAGCGCATCATCGGCATCGGCACTGGCGCGTCGGCCGCAGCGGGCTGGTGATCGAGGCGCTCGTGCCGGCCATCATCGAGCAGCGGGTGACCGGCAAGCAGGCCTTCGGCGGATACCGCAGGCTCATCCGCCGCTTCGGGATCCCGGCGCCCGGGCCCGGTGCCGGCCGCGGGCTGATGGCACCACCGGATGTCGACGGATGGCGGGGCATACCGTCGTGGGAATGGTTGCGCGCCGGAGTGGACGCGGGCCGGGCCGACACGGTGATGCGGGCGTTGCAGGTCGCGCCGGCGCTGGAGAAGTGCGTCCATCTGCCCCGGAGGCAGACGTGGGCGCGGCTGCAGGCGGTGCGAGGTGTCGGAGGATGGACCGCCTCCGAGGTGGCCCAGCGCGCTCTCGGTGACGCCGACGCGATCAGCTTCGGCGACTACCACGTCGCCAAGGATGTCGGATGGGCCCTGACCGGAGTGGAATTGGACGATCCCGGTCTCGAGACGCTGCTCGAGCCGTACCGGGGTCACCGCTATCGAGTGCAGTGGCTCGTGACCGCAGCGCGGCTGGGGCGCCCGCGCCGCGGGCCCCGCCTCGACGTGCCCGCCCACCTGCCGTAGAGATCACCTCGAGCGATTCGCCACCAACCCCACCTGGGCTGGTCGAGTAGCGCGACCCACCTGGGCTGGTCGAGTAGCCGAGCCGCTAGGCGAGGCGTATCGAGACCTGCGAGCATGCCCTGCCAACCGGGCCACACACCTCGCGGCGCACCTCGACCATGCACAATGATT